>PMXH01000277.1:742-7742 GCA_003165855.1 Acidobacteriaceae bacterium
TTCGGCGATCACCGCATTGCCATGGCCTTCAGTATCGCGGCTTTGCGGGCCCAGGGAGAGACCTTAATTCGCGGCAGCGAGTGTGCCGCGATCTCCTACCCGGCATTTTTCTCCGCGCTGGAAAGTTTGCTTGAGCGCTGAATTGCCCTCCGTTCCTTCATCTGCGGCCACGAGTGGTTGTGTCCCGGACGGAGGTTTGGGTTACTTCCGGTCGATGACCGATGTGATCTAACCAGCCCTCGCCAAATTAGAAACAATGCATGTTGAAACGGCGTCTCTGCTGGCGGTCTCGGCCGGTCCAGCGCGACATCCGAATCAGTGTCCATACTCACTGGGGGAATTCCATGCGCTGCAAATCACTCGTGCTGGCATCGCTTTTATTGGCTGCGACGGCTTATGCCAAGGAACCGAAGGCCTACCAAGACGGTAAGTTGTTGCAGATGGACTCGGTGCAGTGCGGGGTCGACGAGAAAGACGCTAAGAAGAACAAGAAAACTCACGAACTCCTGTGTCAGGAGTACGCACTGCAGGGCGATCGCGTGGTCTATCGCATCCGTCCCAAGGACGACAAGCATCCGGTACTGTTGCCGGTCGGCGCGAGCGCACAGTTCCGGCTCGACAAAGACAAGATGCTGGTGCGAGTGGAACAGCTCGATAGCAAAGAGCGCGAGTTCGTGATCGTGTCGGTCAAGCCGCTGGGCGATAACTCCGCCGACGCGACGCCGGCCCGGGTCAACCACCTCCAATAATTATCTTCAAAATCAATTCCGGCCCTGCGGTTGAGCTGTCCGCGGGCGGAGTTCCCGCAGTCCTCGGGTTCCATTTCTTGACAGAATCTTATATTGGGAAAGAATTCTGCCGGCCTCGGTGGTTTAGCGGAGGACACCGATGGGTCTGTGGTAAAGTGGTGCCGCCCACGAATTGGCCGGGCCGTGGGGGCCGGGCCAACTCACTTGCCACCTCGCAGTCCTAGGAGCTTGCCATGGCTACCCTCCGCGACATTGTGAAAGACCGCAAAGTTTATTCGATCGATACCGGACGCACCGTACTGGACGCGGCGCGCTACATGATGGAGCACAACATTGGCGCCCTGCCCGTGCTCCGGAATGGAGAACTGGCGGGTATTTTCTCCGAGCGCGACGTTATGAACCGGGTGGTGGCGGTGGGACGCACGCCCGGACACACGGCTGNNGGCTTCAGCTTTCGGGCTTCGGCTTGTCAAAATCTTTCTTGGCTCTGTTGTTTTCGCAAGACGCAGGGTCTAGAAGTCCGCTCTACGTCAGTCGGCGATTCAAGCCCGAAGCGTGAAGCCCGTTTCTCACTCTCTTTTTCGCAGCAGGAGTTCTCCTTCTTTGGGCGGCAGCTTGAAAGGGAACTCTAATACTTTCCCGTCGAGCGACAGGCGCAAGACGAACTCCTCTTGGGATTTCAACCTTCCCAGCCACTTGCTGTCAGTATTGAAGAAAACCCATCCACTCACTTCCGGATGGGCGCGGTCCAAATGCGCGCTGCGCAGGCTGTTGCGGCTGAGAAACTCGATCAATTCATTGACTGATTTTTGATAGTCCTGCAGCTGTGCTTCGCGCACCTGTTTCTTTTCGGGATGCTTCGCAACCGCACGCCTAGTCTCGTCGTCGAGCGCATCGGCGTCGGCCTGAATCTTCTGGACNNTTGAAGTGCTTCATGAACTGCAGGGTGATGCCGTCAGGGCCTGCCTCCAGGCTGCCCGCTCCGCGGTAACGAAGGGTAAGCAGAACTCCAAAGATAGGCTCGATGCGATGGCCGATAATCTGCACCTCGCGCGCGTCCACCGCGAGGACAATGCCGACATCTCCCGACCACAGGCCGTAGCGGTACTTGCCGTCGTCGCCTTGGGAGAAGGTGCAGCCCGGTTCAGCCTCGCTCCAGCGTATGGTGGGCGGCTGGGGCTTGTTCTTATTTTCGCCGCTGCTGTTGGCTTTGCCCGGCAGCGCCGCCACAAGCGGGAAAGACATACCTGCAAACAAAAGGCTGGCGAGCAATAGAACNNCGAACGGGGAACATATAACAGCGAGCAACAGAAAAAGCGGCCGCACAGGAGTGGCTCTGCGCGGCCATGCCAGGCAGAGTTGCTGAGCCGCCACATGCATCGAGATTCCGTTTCAGGGTGCTTTGGTTATCGTAAGGCTCACGGTCGCCGCTTCGTTGCCGGTATTGTTGTTGCTCGGCGCGATGCCAGTTTGATCCACGCCCGTGATCGTAAATGTGTAAGTGCCGTCCGGAGTGACGTCGCCGTTGGCAGCCTTAGTGCCGTTGTTGGTGGTCGCGTTGCAAGCGGGCATGAGAAGTAACCCACTGGTAACGACCATGAGCAGAAGCATTCCCACGAGCCACCTTCTGCGTTTTCCGGCTGCGCCCGCTCCCAGCAGCGCCAGGCCAGGGACGGCTAGCCAAAAGCCGTAAAACATCCTCGGCTTCCACGGCTTAGCGGTCGCGGTCGTGCTAGCGGCAGGTCCGAAGGAGGTGATGGTGAGAGTAACGGTGGCTGGAGCGAGGCTGGTGACTGGCACGGAAGGTGATCCCGAGCTCGATGCGAATGTGCAATACGGACCAGACGTTACGGTGGGACTTACCGAGAGGCAGGACAGCGTGACTTGGTTTGGCGGATTGGCATCGCCATAGCTGCCGATCGGCGTCACCGTTATGGTTGCAGACGCGCCTAGGCCGGCCTCGACACTGGTCGGGCTGATCGCTTTCGATACGCTGATTATGTAATCCTCCGGCACGTTCAGCACGTTGAGGATCAGCGTGACGGTTTGCGGGGCGAGGGAGCCGCTCGTGCCGGTCACAACAATCGAGTACTGCCCCGCCTGAGCGCCCAAGGTTGAAACGGTGATCGCAGGGCCGTCGGCGGG
Source organism: Acidobacteriaceae bacterium (assembly GCA_003165855.1). GTDB lineage: Bacteria > Acidobacteriota > Terriglobia > Terriglobales > Acidobacteriaceae > Sulfotelmatobacter. Next base: position 3,637 of record PMXH01000277.1, read on the forward strand.
TGGGGTCTGGGACGGGGGGCTCACCACACACGAGGGCGAGGCCGGGACAGATCCGTCCGAGGAGGTCACGATACAGTTGAATGAGACCGGGCTGTCGAAGCCGCCGCTGGCCGTCAGGTCGATGATGGAAGTCGCGTTCTGCCCCGGATTCACCGCGGGCGGCTGAAGGGGCGAGGCGGTGAAACTAAAGTCCTGCGCGTAGGCGAGGGAGACATGGGTTGCGCAGAACACGGGCAGCAACAAGGCGAAGACGATGGCGCGCAGGAGCGGTCTGGGATTCAACATGAGGGGATGAGAGCTCACTACCTTCGATTCCTCCAAGGGCGCAAAAGCTGCCCGAGCTGCACAAAAGAGTGCAGTCCGCAAATCAGCCGCGAAAGCAATGCTGTATGAGTCCTCTCGCAGAAATGCGCCAAACAAGAATCTTAGACTAGAGTCGCCTATCGCGCCAATGGCCGGGCACCAGAAAAACCAAGGCCGCCTCTGGTGAGAGGCGGCCTCAGGGTGTGCGTATAGGTTAGTTGACGGTTAGGGTTACCGTGGTCGAGTGCGTGGTAGTGTTCGCATCGGTCCCCGTGCCTGTGATCGTAACTGTGTAAGAGCCGGCGGGGGTGCAACCGGTGCAGGTTGGTGGCGGGGTGGTGCTGCTGCTGCTGCCGCCACAGGCCGGCATCAGGAACAAGGCGGCCATCACCATTCCGACCATCAGGAAGCCCAGCAACTTCTTGCGGCGCGTCCGGGCCGAACTGAAGCCCATCCCCATCAGCGACAAGCCCGCAATCGGCAGCCACATCGCATAGAGGAACTTCGAGGGGCGGAACATTGAGGCGGTGGAGCCGGTTGTGGCGATGGTAAGGGCTGAGGTATTGGTCGGCGTTACCGAGGTCGGCGAGAGACTGCAGGTGGGAGCTGGCGATCCTCCGCCGCTGACGCCACAAGTAAGGCTGACCGACGAGTTGTATCCGTTCAGCGCGGTCAAAGTGACGGTAGAAGTGCCGCTGCTTCCGGGAGCGACGGCCGTTGGAGTTGTGGCTGTGATTGTGAAGTCCGCCACTGTAGCCGAGCTGTAGGCGGTGATGAAGGCGTCCGGGCAGGGCACGCTGAGGTTGTTGCCGTTCTTGCAGGCACCGCCGCCAAAGGTTCCATCGAGCGCGCCCTTGGTCGGGAATACAGCCGTCGACCCATTTCCCGAGTCCGTGTCACCGGTGACGTAAATGTTATGCGACGAATCCAGGGCAATGGCTCCGCTCAGTTGGTCTTCGTCGCCGCCGCCGCCAAGATAAGTTGAGAACAGCACGGTGGTCGGACTCAGCACGGTGACAAAGGCGTCCGTGCTGCCGCCGAATGCGGGTTGGGTTGGGTTGACGAGAGGGAACGCGCCTGGAGCGGTCTGTGTAGAACTGGTCTGGCCGGTCACGTAGGCATTGCCGACGCCGTCCAGGGTGATTCCAAGGCCGATGTCGATTCCGTTGCCCCCGAGGTAGGTGCCATAGAGGGCTGCTGTACCCGTCGGGTTCAACTCCACCACGAAAGCATTTTGCGTGCCTGCCAGCGAACTCTGGAAAGGCGTGCCCGCGGTGGGGAAGTCCGAGGATGATGTGTTGCCCGTGATAAACGCATCGCCGCTGGAATCAGCCGCAATCGCAAGCCCGTCGTCCGCCTTGTTGCCGCCGTAATAGGTGACGTACTTATACGCTGCAAGATTGGCATCGATGGCGAAGATGTAGGCATCGTCGAGAGCGCTACCGGCACTCCCATTGCAGTTCCCATCCGACCCGCAGGTACTCTGCACCACTCCAGGCGTAACCGGGAGATCGGTGGAGATGGTCGCACCGGAGACATAAATAATCCCGGCAGGATCCAGAGCAACGCCGGTTGCCAGGTCGCCGCTGCTGCCGCCGAGGTAGCTGACCAGCGAATAGGCTGTGCCGGTGGAGTTGAGCTTCACTATGTATCCATCGTCATCCCCGGTTCCCAGTCCCAAGTTGAGTGCGCTGCCATTGGGGAGCGGATTTACGCCGCCCACCGCTCCGCCGAGATCGGTCGAGAAGGTTTCTCCGACCACGTACAGGTTGTGACCGCTGTCCACCGCGATTCCTAACCCGGAATCGCTATCGCTACCGGCGATGTAAGTGCCCCATGTAAAGGAGCCGGTCAGGCTGAGCTTCACAGCGAAGGCGTCATTGTTGCCGTTGCTGGCTCCGCCCTCAAAAGCGGTCTGCCCGACGGTGGCGGGAAAGTCAGGAGAATCCGTGGTACCAGCGACGTAGATGCCCAGGCTGTCAACTGCAATTCCGCCAGCAAAATCGTCGACACTCCCACCAAAAAGAGTACTAAAGACAAGAGTTCCGCTGGAGGTGATCTTGGTTACAAAAACGTCGAAGCTGGTGTTATCTGTGCCGTTTGAATCGCCGGGAATCGTGTCGGAATCCGTTGCGCCGGCTACAAACTCGTTCCCGCTAGTATCCACCGCGATAGCCAAACCATAGTCGGCGAAGTCTCCACCAAAATAGGTGGAGTACGTCACAGTGGGATCGATTACGAGTTGGCGGGTGTGGTCATAGGTACCGAGCGCAAACGTCACTTCATCGTGGCGCACCAGGTAACCAGCCTCCACATTCTGCCGCACGCCGTCTTTCTCCTGGTACGCGACCGGCCGGTGAATCTCGATCGGTCCAGCTACGGTGGTCAGGACAAGATCGCCGGTATCGTTCGTGCTCATCTGTTGGGCACCCTGGAATCCTAAAGCGATTGCTTTCGCATCGGCGCCAGGGCTTACCAGATAATCGAACTCCAGTTGCTTCCCACTCCCGTGAAAAGCCAGATCAATACCGGGGTAAAGACTTCGGTAGCTGACTTGTCCGAACAGCGGGATATCAGAATGCCATTGCGAGGGATCCCTGCCGATGAAGTAGTTGACCCTACCCGCCTGAGGTTCTTCCGCTGCGAGCCGCGCCTCTGGATTGGCGCCTAGCATGTGCATGTGAACGGCTGCCACCGCTCCCTTCGAGTTCTGCTGGGCGCGCCGCCTCAACATGCTCTTGACTTTGGACGGACCGATGATCCGGTCCATCATCATGCGCCGGACTTCCGAGTCCCCGCCCTGCTTGTGGACCGTGAAAATCGCTTCGGACGATGCTAAATACAGCTTATAGCCGCTACCCCGCGCCATGTATTTGACCTGGGGATCGATCTGGCCCTGGTTGGCCTCGAAAGCAAGGGGAAGAGCAGCATAGGTGGCGTTGATGCGCGCGTGTTCGGCGGGCGTGACGGACTGGGGCTGCGACATCGCCGCGGCGATGGCTGGGCTGCTGCGGCGCAATCCCGACTTTGCCGGGCCAACTGCGATTAAGGTAGCAGCCGCGACCACGGTGACCGCGACAATCCAAACAGCAGGGAAGAATACTTTGGGAGTAGCTGGTTTCGACAAGGTGAGCCTCCTGTGTGCCACGATGAAACCCGTTCGGGGAAGAAACACTCGGCCGAGGACCAGTCTACGCTGGGCAATCTACGCGCCCTCGACCAAGAGCCTGCCAGTTTGCAAGCTTCTGCGGCTTATTTGGGAGTATCGTCCGGAAGCCCAGGGTTGTCAACGGAGTCAGATAGCAACCTGGATACTGTCCGGCGCGAGTTGCGGGAGTTTTGGCCGTCCGGATGGTGCGATCACGGTCCGGTCACAATCACCGCCAGAAGAGGCTTCTGGAGGATCCAGACAACAAGTTCCAAACGAATGGGTGCGCGCGCTTGACACTGGTCTCACTCTCTGCTGTAGTGTCCGCCAAGCTCCGCATTGAATTCGAGCGTGAGGGATAGGCTGGTAGGATTGCGGCAGTGCGACGTTCTAAAGGCAACGCTTCGATGGTCACCATTCGGGATGTAGCGAAGGAGAGCGGGTTTTCTTCCACCACGGTCTCAATTGTTCTCAACGACGCCCCGCTGGCGCGCTATATCCCGCCGGTTACCAAGAAACGAATTGAGCGGGCTGCGGAAAAACTGGGTTATCGTCCCAACCAGTTTGCCCGCTCGCTGCGCAGCAAACGCAGCCACACCGTCGGGGTCATGGTTTTTGACATGACCGATCCTTACTGCACGCTGGTGCTGCGCGG
>PMXH01000564.1 GCA_003165855.1 Acidobacteriaceae bacterium
CACGCCGCCAGCGCTCGCTCGCACTGCAGCCGGTGACGTTCCTTCTTGTCGCGGATACGCCGGCGCACCTCTTCTTCGAGCGGTGGCAGCAGGTCGAAGGTAATATTCGCCGGCTGGAAATTCTTCGCGTCGGCATGAGCAACGTAATGGGTGAGCGATCCGAACGCCGACTCCCGTGGAGGCGGCACAGGTTCATCTCCGCGCACCAATGCGGCCGCGTGCATTCCCGCCATCAGCCCGGTGGCAATCGACTCGACATAGCCCTCAACCCCGCAAATCTGTCCCGCAAACAACACTCGGGGATGCGCCTTCATCTGCAGCGTCTCGCGCAACAATGCCGGCCCGTTGATATAAGTATTGCGATGGATCTGTCCGTAGCGCAGGAACCGCGCGTTCTCGAGGCCGGGAATCGTGCGCAGCACGCGCGCCTGCTCACCAAACTTCAAGTGATTCTGGAATCCCACCAGATTATAGGAATCCGCCCGCAGATTTTCTTGCCGCAACTGCACTACTGCGTACGGCATCCATCCCGTGCGCGGATCTTTCAAGCCCACCGGCTTCATCGGCCCAAAACGCAGCGTATCGCGCCCGCGACGTGCAATCTCTTCAATCGGCAGGCAGCTCTCGAAGTAATTCAACTTCTCCCAATCCCGTTCCTCGACCGATTGCGCCGCCAGCAACGCGTCATAGAAGCGATCGTAATCTTCGCGCGTCATCGGGCAATTGATGTAATCGGCCGACCCCTTGTCATATCGAGCCGCCATATACACGCGCGACATGTCGATCGAATCGGCTTCTACAATCGGGCTGATCGAATCATAGAAGTACAGGTGAGAATTCTGAGGAGTGGAATCGTGCGGGAGCGGGCTGCTCAAGCGCGCAATCTCCGCCGCGAGCGCATCGGAGGTCAGCGGCCCGGTGGCGACAATCGTGACGCACTTCTCACTCGCTTCCTTGGCTTCATCGCCTGCTCCGGCTTCTTCAACGGAAGTCACTTCTTCCCGCCGCACCGTAATCCGCGGCTCGCGCGAAATGGTCTCCGTCACCTTCGCCGCAAACGTTACTCGATCCACCGCCAACGCATGCCCCGCCGGAACCGCGCAATCCCGCGCAATCTGCAGCAGCAGCGACCCCGCCCGACGCATTTCTTCCTTCAACAGCCAGGGAGCCGTATTCTCGCTGTCTGACTTCAGAGAATTCGAGCAAACCAGTTCCGCAAAATCCGCCGTCTGATGCGCCGGCGTCGATCGCACGGGCCGCATTTCAAACAACTCCACCTCCACGCCCCGCCGCGCGCACTGCCACGCCGCCTCCGATCCGGCGAGTCCTGCTCCGACAATGCGAACCCGCGCGCTCATACGGTCTTCTCCGCCAACTGCCGCAGGGCATCATCCTTCAGCAAGACTGATCTCCATTGATCGCGAAACTCCGCTCCCAGTGATTTGTACAGGTCGATCGCTCCTTGATTCCAGTCGAGCACTTCCCATCGCATGGCGCGGCGGTCCTCCTGCAACGCGATCTGCGCCACCGCAGCCAGCAACGCCGTCCCGATTCCTTTTCCACGAAACGGTAAACGCACAAACAGGTCTTCCAGGTAGAGCCCTGGCCCGGCCCACGTCGAGTAATAGCCAAAGAAAACGGCATACCCCGCAGGCTGTCCGTCCCACTCGGCAATCAGTGCTCGAAATTTCGGATTCGAACCGTACCCGTCGCGCGCCAGATCCGCCTCTTCGATTACACAAAGATCCAGCTCGCGCTCGAACTCCGCGAGTTCGCGGATCAACGTGCGCAGCAGCGCCGCATCGGCAAGGTTGGCAGGACGAATCAATAAGCATTCAGAAGGAAAGGATATATCAGCGGCCGATCAGGAGGGGGCTCAAAAGGACGGCCCTTACGGGCTGATCAACGTAGAATGGCTGGCCACACACATCCAATTCTCGCTCCGAAGCACCCACGTGTCGGTAAAACGCTCGCGGAGCGTGTAGGGCTTCCCGTTCTTCTCGCCCTTTTCGCGGTACACGCCGCTGACCACGGCAACCGCCCCGTAAATATGTACATTCACGGATTCGCTCACGATCCGCTCGGGATGGAACGTCGGCGACTGGATGCTGGCCAAATACTCCGCCTTATCCCGCAGCTTGCCATCGTAGTCGACATAAACCAGTTCGGGCGCGAGCAACATCTTAAGCGCCGCCGCATCTTTTTGTTTTACTGCCCGGTCCCACGCATTCTCCAACCCAAGGATTCTGGCTTGCTCTTCCGCGGGCTGCACTGCGCTCTGGGCGGTAAGTCGAGGCGTCGCCAACAATAGCAGCAACACAGGAGCAACCTTCCACATCTCGTTTCCTCCTTTCGCGCGGACCGTGCGAAGACGATCGGCGTCCGGTGCAAACCGCGGCCCGGCTTCCGCTCGTCAGTGCAGAATCGGCGTCGCCTGGCTCGTCACGCACAGCCAGTTGCCGTCTTTGAATGCCCAGGTATCGATGAAGCGCCCGCGTCGCGCATAAGCCTTCCCATTTTCCACGCCTTTCATCACGTAGACTCCGGTAACAACCACCGTGGTTCCCAACATACGGGCTGTCATCGACTCGGTTACTTCGATCTGCGGATGCGAAGTCTCGGATCTCATTTTTGCCAAAAACTCCGCTTTGATCCTGAGAGTACCGTCATAATCGACTACCACCATCGCATTGTCGAAGATTGCATCCATGGCTTTGGTGTCTTTCTGTTCCTCGGCCTGGTTCCACGCGTGCTCCAAGGCGAGAACCTTTGTCACCGCATCCGGGTCGGCGCCGCTCTGCGCTGCCGTGAGCCACACCGCCGAGCAAAGCAAAATCATGACAAGCACTGCGCTTTTCATGGATAAGCCCTACGGAAGTCCATCGGCAATACCGCAATTTTCCTGCAGTTACGGAGCAAAAGACCGCGTAGATACACCAATCGCGTTGAATCTACAATTCATCTATCATGAGGGGCTCTTTTAACTCTCGGAGGATTCGATGGCACGCATCAGCTTGATCGCCCCGGAATCTGCATCTCCTGAAGTGCGCGAGATTTACGACACCACGCTTCGCGGCAAGCCCGGTAACGTACAGAAGGCGCTGGCCCATCGTCCCGAGATGCTTAAGACCTTTCTAAGCTTCTACGCGAGCGTAGCACGTTCCCTCGACCGCAAATTATTCGAACTCATCTACCTCCGCATTTCCTTCATCAATGGATGTCGCTACTGCACGCAACATCACGTTGCTTCGTCGAAGCGCGTTGGGCTCACTTCCGAGGACTGGATGGCACTCCAGACAGGAACCTATTCGCGCAATTCTGAAAAAGAGCGGGCGGCGCTGACGTATGTCGAAAAATTGACTCGCGCCCCGCACGCGATTGAGGAAACGGATTTCGATGAACTGAAGAAATATTTTTCCGATTCCGAGATCGTTGACCTCCACATGCTCACCGGCTTGGCCAATCTCACCAACCGTGTGACCGACCCGCTGGGATTGGAACTGGAATTCCCCGAAGAGAAAATCTAAGGAATTGAGCGATTGAGTGATCGGGCCATTGTGCGATTGGCTTTAGATTTTCAATCGCTCACTCACTCAATCGACCGATGACTCAATTCCTTACAAAATCTCTCTCTGGTCCCCGACCCGCTTTGTCACCCGCTCGCGATCCAGATACTCCAGCAACGGAATGGCATACTTGCGGCTCACTCCCGTCAACTCCTTAAACTTCGCCACATCGATGCGGGGTGACTTCGCCTTGTAAGCCATCAGTTCCCGTCGCAATTGTTCGAGCGCGCTGCGATGAAAAACCAGTTCGTTGGAAACCTTGATCAGCACCTTGTCCCGCAGCAGCAAAGTCACAATCTTCTGCGCCCGGGCTTTGTCCACTTTCAGCCCGGCAATCACTTCATGCAGCGCGGGAACTTTGAGACCGGCGCTGCCAAAGGCTTGTTCGATGATCTGCATCGATTCCGCCTCTTCATCCTTCATCACCACGCCATGGCCCGGCAGGCGCACCAGTTCTCCAGCTACCTCAAGCTTCTTGCCCCGGACCAGCATGCTGAGAGCTGCGTCGAGGACTTCGACTGACGCCCCGGCCTGCTCGCGTAGTTGTTCCTTGGCGATGCCGCCCACGAGGGGATTTTTCTTGTGAAAATCCTCGACCGAGCCCACGATAGACAGCTTCAGTGCTTCGAGCGCTGGTGAATGCAGGAGCAACTCGCCGATCCGCACGACCTGTCCTTCCTTGACTGCTTGTTCGAGTTTCGCCTCGACAAAACTCTGCGTCCAACCGGTTTCCGCAACAAGTCGCGACATCGGTATGCCGTCCTGTTGCCGCCGCGCAATCCGCACCCTCAAAATTGTCTCCGCGTTGCCACCCGCCAACACTTTCAGGAAGTCGGCCAGCCCCGGCATACGCCGCATCGGCGCCGCATCCAAAACAACTCCGCCCCCGATCGTCACCACCGGCGAGAATTGCCGGATGATGAACCGGTCTCCCGGCAGAAGCAGTGCCGCCTCCGGCAGCTTCAGCCGCGCAAAAGCTTCTTGCCCGGGCTGAATCTGTGGACGACCTGACCTTGCATTCTTTGCAGGAGGGGGGGGCGGTTCCTTCCCCTCGTACAGCGCAACCTCCGCCACGCTCTCCATCGTATGCGAATGAAAATGAACCCGCGCGCGGTTCTTGAGCCCTCGTGGCGCCGAAGGCAGGAGTTGCAACCGCAAGTCCGCCAGCCGCGTTGCTTCGAACATCCCCGGAGGCGCCAGGGTCATGCCTCGCGACAAGTCTTCTGTGCTTGCGCCCGCCAGGTTCAGCGCAGTCCGTTGACCAGCGACTGCGGAGTCTGCCATTTGCCCATGCACCTGTGCTCCGCGTACGCGCACGCGCCGGCCAGTTGGAAAAACTTCCAACTCATCTTCGCGACGAATCGTGCCCGCCACCAGCGTTCCCGTCACCACCGTGCCGAAGCCCTTCATGGTGAATACTCGGTCGATGGGCAGCCGGGCGATCGCCTTCGAATCCCGCGGCTGCACCTCGGTTGCCGCCACCACCATCGCCCGCTTGAGTTCATCCAGTCCCGCGCCCGTCAGCGAACTTACAGCAACGATCGCGCTTGGTTTGTCCAAGAAAGTGCCGCGCAGAAACTCTTCCACCTCCAACCGCACCACGCCGAGCGTCTCCGCATCCACCGCGTCAGACTTGGTCAACACCGTGATGCCGCGCCGCACGCCGAGCAGTTGCAGGATGTCGAAATGCTCCCGGGTCTGCGGCTTGATCGCCTCGTCCGCTGCAATCACCAGCAACACCAGATCGATTCCGCCGACCCCAGCCAGCATGTTCCGCACAAAGCGCTCGTGCCCCGGCACGTCGACAAAGCCCAGCCGCAGCGTTTCGCCGTTCGTCGTCTCATCCTTCGAGACCGGCAAGTCCATGTGCGCGAAGCCTAGGTCGATGGTGATGCCGCGCCGCTTCTCTTCCTCCAGCCGGTCGGCATCGATCCCGGTCAACGCCTTCACCAACGCCGTCTTCCCGTGGTCGATATGCCCCGCTGTGCCCACGATGATCGATTTCATCTGCCTGAAAGTTTACCGGAAGCAAGCCCAGCTCCGGATGTGCGATGGTTAACCGGGGTCCGATTCGATTATTCAGCAACCCCCAAACCACCCTTCCTTCAAGGCCTCTAAAATGCGACAATAGAGTTTCCCCATGACCACTTCCATGACTTCAGCCTTCCCTCCGGAGACTCTCCGGCAGCATGGCCTCACCAACGACGAGTACGAAAAGATCAGGCAGCTTCTCGGAGAGCGTGACCCAACTCTCACCGAGCTCGGCATCTTCAGCGTGATGTGGAGCGAGCATTGTTCCTATAAGTCATCGCGCGTTCACCTGAAGCGCTTGCCCACACGCAGCAAGCGCGTGCTGCAGGGACCGGGCGAGAACGCCGGCATTATCGACATCGGCGACGGCTGGGCCTGCGCCTTCAAGATCGAATCGCACAATCACCCGTCGTTCATCGAACCGTTTCAAGGCGCAACTACGGGCGTGGGCGGAATCCTGCGCGACATATTTACCATGGGCGCAAGACCGATCGCGGTGATGGATTCGCTAAGGTTCGGCCCGATCACGTCACACGTAGCCCCGGACGCATTCGTCCGGGGGGTGGAGGAACGGATGGAGAGACGGGCGAACGCGTCCGTCCCTACGCAGAAAGAGATTCACCGCAACCACTCCATCCTCGAGGGCGTAGTCAGCGGCGTCGCTTCTTATGGGAACTGCTTCGGCGTGCCGAACCTTGGCGGCGAAACAAAGTTTGAGCCCTGCTACTCCGGCAATCCGCTGGTGAACGCTTTCGCCATGGGACTTGTGCGCAAGGACGAGATTTTCTACGCGCGCGCCGCCGGCGAGGGCAATCCGGTGATCTACGTCGGCGCCAAGACTGGACGCGATGGCATCCACGGCGCGACCATGGCCAGCGAAGAATTCAGCGAAGCTTCGGAAGCCAAGCGTCCGAACGTACAGGTTGGCGATCCGTTCCTGGAGAAGTTGCTGCTTGAAGCCTGCCTCGAAGCCATGCAGACGGGAGCAATCGTCGGCATTCAGGATATGGGCGCTGCCGGACTTACCTGCTCGACNNATCATGCTGAGCGAGTCGCAGGAACGCATGCTGCTGGTCGCGCAGAAAGGCCGTGAGGAAGAAGTTTTCCGCGTTTTTGAAAAGTGGGGACTCGATGCGGTAGAAGTTGGCAAGGTCACCACCGACAACAAATTGCGCGTACTGCAGCACGGCGAAGTCGTCGCCGAGATTCCGAATCATGCGCTTACCGACGACGCGCCGGTTTACAAACGTCCCTTGGCGCGCTGGGAGCCTCCCATCCCGCGCAAAATGCCGGAGCACATCAAGCTCAACGAACCTAACCTCGGTCGCCCAGATGACTTCACGCAGAATCTGAAGCAACTGCTCGCCAGCCCGAACATCTGCGGCAAGCGCTGGGTTTGGCAGCAATACGATCACATGGTGCAGACCAATACGGTGGAATCGCCGGGCGCGGGCGATGCGGGCGTAATTCGCATCAAGAATCCGAATCCAGACTCGCCGCAGCGCGGACTGGCGATGGCGCTCGATGGCAACAGCCGCTGGTGTTATCTCGATCCGCGCCTGGGCGCGATGCACGCCGTGGCCGAGGCCGCGCGCAAAGTCGCGTGTTCAGGCGCGACCCCGGTGGGCGCCACCAATTGCCTCAACTTCGGCAATCCAGAGAAACCGCACATCATGTGGCAGTTCTCGCAAACCATCGATGGCATCACGAAAGCCTGCGAGGAACTTGAAATTCCCATCACCGGCGGCAACGTCAGCTTCTACAACGAGACGCTGGGCGAAGGCATTTATCCAACGCCCGTGCTGGGTGTGGTCGGGATTCTCGACGACGTGCACAAAGCTGCGAAAATGCATGTTGCCTCCGCCGGACGCACGATTGTGCTATTGCGCGCGGGCGAAGCAGCCGATATCACCGATGTGGAGAGCGAGTTCGGTTCGTCGGAATATGCCAAAGAAATTCTGGGCGCGCTGTGGGGATATCCTCCAGAACTCGATCTGGAGAAGGAAGCGGCGCTACAGAAGGCGGTCATCGAACTGATTCAGCAGGGCTTGGCGGATTCTGTGCATGATTGCGCCGATGGTGGCCTGGCGGTGGCTCTGGCGGAAAAGGCGTTTGCCAAGGGCGTGGGTGCGCGGTTGAATCTGGCGTCTGGCGGGCTTCCCGCAGAGTTTGTGTTGTTTGGGGAAGATGCGAGCCGCATCGTGCTCTCCTGCGACGCGAAGAACATTTCGCGAATCCAACAGGCCGCGGAAAAATATGGCATTGCCGCGGACGTGCTGGGAGAAACGATTCCGGGGCGGTTTGAGATTTCGCTCGACGGCAAAATTTGCATTTCCGCTGCTGTTTCGGAGTTGAGTCAGGCTTACGAGACTGCGCTGGAATCGAGTTTGAGAACTGATCCGGAGTTAGTGGCGGCGGACTAGTTTGGGAGAGTTGTCGCGGTTACGCGGCGGCGCACGATGCGAGAACAGGTCTACCATGCCGATGTCGTTTCGGGTGAACAGCATGTCCGCCTCGTCGTGGCGAATGCCGTGGATGGCTGGCTTGCCGCCGTTTATTACCCTGATACGAAGGAATCGATCAACTTGAGCGAAGCGCCAGAAGTCGAAGAAGCGAAGGCCGTGGTTGAAGATTGGGTTCGTGTCGTTCACAACGTAAGGGGATCGGTCGAATGGATTCCTGGATGGCCGTCAAACTGAGAGCTAAGAGCTAAAGGCTAAAAGCTAAATGCTGACAGATAAATTTCACGACGAGTGCGGCGTAGTTGCGATCTTCGCTCACCCTGAGGCGGAGAAACTCGCTTACCTGGGCCTTCACGCCTTGCAGCATCGCGGTCAGGAATCGGCGGGGATCGTCACCTCCGATGGGCTGACTTCCCGCGTCCACAAGGCGATGGGCACGGTCGCCGACATCTTCACCGAAGAGGTGCTCTCGAAAATACGCGGCACGCTGGCCATTGGTCATACCCGCTACTCGACCGCCGGCGATTCGGCGCTGCTGAATGCGCAGCCGATTCTGGTGGGATCGAATAAAGGTTCGATTGCCGTCGCGCATAACGGCAATCTGGTGAATGCCGGGGAAGTTCGAGGCCGCCTGGAGCGGCAGGGCTCGATTTTTCAGACCAACAGCGATACCGAAGTGATCGTTCACCTGATCGCGCTTTCGCGCGAACACACTCTGCCGGAAGCGATTGCGGACGCGTTACAGCGCGTGGAAGGCGCGTTTTCTCTCGTGGTGATGAGTCCCGACCGCATCATTGCGGCCCGGGACCCTCGTGGCTTCCGGCCCCTCGCGATGGGGCGCATTCCGGCGCTGGAAGGGCAGAAGCGCGACACCATCGTCTTTGCCTCGGAAACCTGCGCTTTCGATCTGATCGGCGCGACTTACGAGCGCGACGTCAAACCCGGCGAGATGATCGTAGTGGGGCCGGAAGGCATCAGTTCCCGTTTCTATGCGACGGCCGCACCGCAGTCCAGCTGCATTTTCGAGCATGTGTACTTTTCGCGACCCGACAGCATTGTGTTTGGCCGTGCCGTGCAAACCAGCCGCGAAGAGTTGGGTCGGCAATTGGCCCGCGAGGCGCCCGTGGAAGCCGATCTTGTTGTCCCGGTGCCGGATTCAGGCGTCACGGCCGCCGTCGGTTACGCGGCGGAGAGCGGGCTTCCGTTCCGCTTCGGCCTGATCCGCAATCACTACGTGGGCCGCACGTTCATCGAGCC
>PMXH01000339.1 GCA_003165855.1 Acidobacteriaceae bacterium
TACTTTTTCCCGTCGATGATGACCTTCAGCCTTATAAGGCCACGGCCATTAACCCGCGCCGAACTGACGTGGACGGTGAGGGCGTAGTCGGCTGGGTTGGGTTCAGCGCCCGCCCAGGCCAGTGCAGAGAACAGCAGCAGGACAGCCAGTGCCATCTTCTTCAGGTTTTCCTCATTTCTGTCTTCCGGCATTCACGGTATTACAAAGCAGGCTCAGACACAAAGCTGCGCGTTAGGAGTCCACCCGAATGACCGGACTGGGGCCGTCCAGGTTTATTCGCTGGTTATTTGCCGTCAGGTATATACTCTTGGCGTTGGTTTACCAAGACCTCCCGGCCACGCCTCCACGGACCGGGACGGGGCGTACGTTCATCCCCCTAATACTTGCGCGCCCCGCATACTGATTTGCCCATTCCTGCCCGGAGGCGGCGAGGAAAAGGCACCGGTGCACGCGCCAAAGTATGGCAGAGTCGCATCCGGGGGAGGTTTAATGTGGATCTGATTCTTGTACGTCTTCTTTTTATCGTCGTAGTTTCGATTACCTGTTACGTTATTGCTCCCTTCGGGCAGTCTCAACCGGTAGACGCTGGAATAGGCGCACTGGTGGGGGCGGGGATAGTTCTGTTCGAGTGGAAGCTGCGCGGAGTGAGCCTGAAGCGGCTGATCGGCGCGGCTATCGGGAGCTTCCTCGGCATCTGTGGGGCCTACCTGTTTGCTCTGGTGATTCGCAGCAGTGTGCCTGCCGGCAACACCCAGAGTTTCCTGCAAATCCTGGTGATGCTGCTGATGGCCTATGTGGGTCTGATCGTGGGCGCGAGCAAGGGCGAGTTGCTGAACCTGGCGGCTTTGGGCGGGATCTTTGGCGGTGAGAAGCAGGGCAAGAAAAGCTACAAGATTCTTGACACCAGCGTCATCATCGATGGCCGCATCGCCGACATAGCCGAGACCGGCTTTCTCGACGGCATTATCGTCACGCCGCAGTTCGTGCTGCGCGAACTGCAGCTGGTGGCCGATTCGGCCGACTCCCTGAAGCGCAACCGCGGCCGCCGCGGGCTTGACGTTCTGCAGCGCCTGCAGAAAATGGCAACGCTGCAAATCCAGATTGTGGAAGATGATTTTCCCGCCGTCCGCGAGGTCGATCTCAAGCTGATCGAGCTGGCTAAAGTCTACGAGGGCAAGATCATCACGAACGACTTCAACCTCAACAAAGTGGCCCAGTTGCAGGGCGTCGAGGTGCTGAACATCAACGAACTGGCCAACTCGCTCAAGCCCATTGTGCTGCCGGGCGAGATCATGAAAGTGTTCATCCTGAAGGAAGGCAAGGAATACAACCAGGGAGTGGCCTATCTGGATGACGGAACCATGGTTGTCGTGGACAACGCGCGGAAGATGATCGGCAAGACGATCGATGTGTCGGTCACGTCAGTGCTGCAGACGACGGCGGGAAAGATGATCTTCGGCAAGTGGGATGAACGCGCCTTTGCGCGGACCAGCGCACCTGTTGTTGCGCCCGCGGTGCCGGCAATTCCCACTGCCGCGGCGCCCGTGCCGGCGGTGCCGAACACACTGCTGGAAACTAAGCCCCAGCCTTGAGGACTGGCGGCGGCGAATCGCTTTCACTCGCATTTGAACTCCGACCTCGACGCTCGTATACTTACAGCCCGCTATGAAGGTGGTCGTAATTATTCCAGCTGCGGGGCTTGGAACCCGCATGGCTCCGATGCCGGTGGGCGCTCAGGGCAAGCAGAAGAAGACGCCGCCCTCGAAGCAGTTCACCGAACTAGGCGGCACGCCGATTCTCATCCATACCCTGCGTAAGTTTGCCGCGGTCGATGCCGTGAGCGAGATCTGGATTGCACTACGGGAAAACGAGGTTGTAGGATTTCGCGCGCGGCTGGAGAGTGAGGCGAAAGACATACTGAAGAAGAAAGTCGAGTTGGTGGTTGGCGGGGAACACCGGCAGCAGTCCGTGGAGAACGCTCTAAACGCTGTGACGGCGGCAGGGGATGACATCGTTCTGGTGCATGATGCGGTGCGGCCGTTTGTGACCGGCGAGATCATTCGGGAAGTGATAGAGGCCGCGAAGAAATATGGCGCGGCGATTGCCGGTCTGCCCGCCGTTGACACGGTGAAGCAAGTCGAGCGCACCGCGGAAGGCGCGCTGATCAAGGCGACGATTCCGCGCGCGGGTATCGTGATGGCGCAAACGCCGCAGGGCTTTCGTTACGATGTGATCAAGAAGGCGTTCGATGAGGCGTCCGCGGACGGATTCCTCGGTACCGATGAAGCGTCGCTGGTGGAAAGATCGGGACACGACGTGGCGGTGGTGATGGGCTCGCCGCGCAATATCAAGATCACAGCTCCGGCAGACATGGAACTGGCGGAGTTCTATTTAGGAAAATGAGCCACGGATTTTCACGGATTTCCACGGATCAAAACCAAGGCCAGCGCGTAAACTTACTGCTGATGAATACTACTCCGCTTGGTTTGAAGCATTCCGATCTCACTGAAAAGATTATCGGAATCTTCTATGACGTCTACAACGAACTCGGCCACGGATTTCTCGAATCGACATACGCAGAAGCGCTGGTCGTAGCGCTGGTGGAATCTGGACTCAGCACGGCGTGCGAGGTTCCGGTGCCCGTGTGGTTCCGTGGCAAGAAAGTCGGCCAGTATTATGCCGACCTGATTGTTGAGGGCGTAGTTCTTCTGGAATTGAAAGCTGCGCGAACCCTCGATGCTGCTCACGAAGCTCAACTGCTTCACTATCTGCGAGCGACTGAAGTCGAGGTTGGCTTGCTGCTCAACTTCGGGCTGCGCCCCCAGTTCCGCCGCCTCCTCTTTGACAACGAAAGAAAGAAGATCCGTGAAAATCCGTGCGAATCCGTGGCCAAGGCTTCCGCATGAGAATTGGGTACGGGTTTGATTCGCACGAGTTTCGTCCGGGGATTGCGCTGAAAATTGGCGGCGTCACCCTGGCGCATGACAAGGGGCTGGGCGGGCATTCCGATGGCGACGTGCTGCTGCATGCCATCACCGACGCGCTGCTCGGCGCCGTGGCTGCGCCCGATATTGGAGCGCTGTTTCCACCTTCCGATCCGAAATGGAAGGGGGCGGACTCGGCTGTCTTCCTGCGGGAGGCGCTGAAACGGGTTCACTCCGCTGGATACAGCGTGGCAAACATCGATGCCAGCCTAATTCTGGCTGCTCCGAAGATTGGGCCGCACGCGGCGGGAATCCGCGCGCGCGTGGCCCAGTTGTTGGGAGTGGCTGCCGATTGCGTCGGGTTGAAGGCGAAGACTCCGGAGGGTTTGAACCTGGATAACGCTGCAGTCGCGCATGTGGTTGTGTTGCTCGAAAAGCGCGGGGATTCGAAGAAGGTGGGGAACAAGACGAAGCAGAGAGCGAAGAAGACCAAGTGATGTCGAGTTACTTGGTCCGTGTTTGCGCAGCTTCGATCAGAGCGCGGAAGATGGCGCGGGAAGACTCGTCTTCATCCACCGAGCGCTCGGGATGCCATTGCACGGCGAGCACAAAGTGATCAGGAGCAGTTCCTTCCAGGGCCTCGATGATGCCGTCGTCCGGGCAGCGGGCCGCGATGCGCAGGCCGTCGCCGATCGTGCTGGCCGATTGGTGATGGGAAGAGTTCACCGGAATCGCGGACTTGGTTGTACTGCCTAGGATTTCTGCCAGCTTGGAATTTTTCTCAATCTCGACCGCGTGCGCTACCGCGACCTTTCCACCCGCTTCGTGATTGACACGGTCGCGCAACTCTTCCGGCAAGAAATCCGGGATGTGCTGAACGAGCGATCCGGCGCGGTAGACGTTGAGGCTCTGCAGGCCGTAGCAGATGCCGAGAACGGGCTTGTGCAGGTTGTAGGCATCCTGCAGCAGGAGGTCGTCGACGGTGTCGCGGCGCGAATCGGCGGCGGCCGTGTGTCGTGAGCGGACCGCGCGAAACTTGGAGGGATCGACGTCAGCGTTGCTGCCGGGCAGGAGCACGGCGTCGCAGCCCTCCATTATTTTCAGGACTTCGAGTTTCATGACTTCGGCTGAGGTCTGGTCGAGCGGAATGCGAACGGGCTTTCCTCCGGCGAGTTCGACGGCGCGCTCGTATTGCGGAATGGCCCGCTCGGCATAGTCACGATCGCCGGAATGGGGCATGGGGATGGCGATGCGGGGCGGGGCGTTAGTTGGCAATCAGCTCACCCTCGCGATCGCAGCCAGGGTCTTCGACTGGCGGTAGTGGCGGATTTCCATGGCGAGGGCGAGCACAAAGATGATGCTTCCGGCCACGACAGCCGCAGGCAGAGCGACGAGACGGTAGGCCACGGTCATGTTGGGATGGACGCCGTGGCGAGCTGACACGACCACGGTCCCCATGATGCCCAGCAGCAGGCTCACGGCGAAAGAGATCAGCGTGCCGATGAACGTCATCAGCAGGACGCGCACCGGGATGGCGTACCAGCGGGGCGGGCGCGGGGTCGGCGGCATGCTTCTAAACTACACCATTCAGGCCGACCAAGAAGAACGCGAGCGGAGGCCTCGGCGGTTGACTGCAACGATGTGCACTATCCGGTTTCGCTGGTCATGATGAAGAGTGGCTTCATTTCGAAGCTCTTGTAGTGAGGCCGGAGGCGGTCGATGTTGTACTGCTCCTTGACGTTCACAACTTTCTTCGAGGCGGTAACGGTGTCGATGGGCATGTTGTCGTAGCGGCCATTCCGGAGGACGACAAGGCGTCCGTGGACTTTCCCCAGGAGCATGTCCAGGGCGAGATTGCCGTAGGCCATAGGGACGATGGAGTCGATGGCGTCGGGATCGCCGCAGCGGACCAGGTAGCCGAGTTTCTGATTGATGGTGTCGATGGCTTTGCCGTTGTTGTACTTGGGGGAGAGTTCCTTCAGCTTTTCGGAGACCAAGTCTCCGATGCCTCCGAGTTTCTTGTGGCCGAAGGCGTCAGTGGTCTCAGCCTCGTAGACCATTTCTCCGCCCTGGAACATTGCTCCTTCTGAAACCAGCACGACGGAATAGTGACTGGGGTTCTTCTGGCGATCGGAGACCAATAGCTCGGTGAGGCGCTCGATGTCGAATTTGTGCTCCGGGATGACGCAGCGGTGCGCGGCCCCGGCCATGGTCGGAAGCATGGCGGTGAATCCTGCGTATCGGCCGAAAACTTCGAGGACCATGAAGCGTTCGTGGGAGCCCGCGCTGGTGCGCAAGCTGTTGGTCATGGAAATGGTGCGCGTGACACAGGTGGAGAAGCCGATGCAGTAGTCGGTGCCGGGAACATCGTTGTCCATGGTCTTGGGAATGGCGACAACCTTCACGCCTTCCTGATAAAGGCGTACGCCGTAGCTGAGCGTGTCGTCTCCGCCGATGGGGATGAGGTAATCGATGCCGAGCCAATCCAAATTCTTCAGGACTTCCGCAGTCAGGTCGTTCTTCTCGGCGTTGTAAGTAGACTGCAGGTGAGCTGGAACGCTGGACTTCTTCACTTTGCTGGGGTTGGTGCGCGAAGTGTGCAGGAATGTGCCGCCGGTGCGGCCGGTGCGGTTGACCAAATCCTCCGTCAGAATCTGGAAGTTCTCGCTATTGTCGTAGTCCTTTTCACGGATGATGTCGACCAGGCCGGCCCATCCGCGGCGGATGCCGATTACCTGGCAGCCCTCGCGCAGAGCGCGGATGGTTACGGCGCGGATGGCGGGGTTCAGGCCGGGCACGTCGCCGCCTCCAGTGAGGATTCCAATCACACCTTTCTTCGTTTTCACTTTTGTCACCTTATGAATGCGGGATATGGGGATGTCCCCGCTCCCATCATATACTCGCGTGGAGTGGAGGACATGCGCCCACGCGCAGCGACTGCGCAGGATTTTGATCTAGTTAGAAGCCAGGGCTACCGCGAAGTGCGTCTAATGATTCCGTATGCGTTACTTTTATTCGCCCTCGCCGGTCACCATCTGCCCGGCGGGTTTGTGTTGTTTTTGCAGGATCTCATCCACAAGAAATAAGTCCGTGAGGAGCGCACGGAGATGGATGGAAGCGTTCAGATTGTCGATCAACTGAGAACTGATGGAAGGTTGGGCCAGGACCAGTTCAATGGCGGCAAGAGAATCGCGAGCGTCGCGATCGAGCACCGCAAAGAACGCCAGGTATTTGTCAACGGGCTCAAGACCCTCCTCTTTGACTGCCATCGCACAAGTCTCAGCCAGCCCGGTCAAAGCTTTCACGGCACGGTGCAGGAACTCACGGACTTGCCCGCCTGATTTGCTGCCTTGATCGCTGGGCAGCCCCTGGGCCGCGTAAGCCAGCATAAATTCGTAGCACTCTTCCACAGCTTCACAACGCTTTGCGATCTCAGCCAGCATCGGTGAGCCCTCGACCTTCTACTGTGTGGGGTGCCGATGCGGAAGGAGACGAAGATGATGTGTCGATCACCCATCGCTCGGGATCATGCTCTTGCAGAACAAAGTCGCGGTCCATCCAGCCGAAGATCATTGATTTCGTGATCGGAAGCTTCTCTGGCCGGAGTCCCATGTAGACGTGCATCATGACGAGCGCAATCAGTCCGACGCCCGCGAGCCCGTGCAGGACATACATCAGGCCCCACGTCATGTCGGTGAATAAATAGGGATTGCGGGGGAAGAAGATGGTGCGCACGCGAAACATCATGAAAACGCCGGTGAAGATCACCGACAGACCGCACACGATGATGACGCCGTGGAAGAGCTTATTCTCCAAAGGATACTTGGCAAACTTTCGCGGCGGTGGCGCAGGCATTCCAAAAAAGCGGCGAACTCTTCTCCACGCATCTTCCAGATCGATTTTGTCTGGCCAGATCGACCAGAAATCCAGCCAGAAGGAGGCATGAATGACATGAAAGAGGATGGAGACGGTCAAGACTGCGCCGGCGATCCAATGATAAGTCACCCAATTAAACTGGATGCCCACCTTGGGCAGGAAAGCGGTAAACAGCAGCGTGAACATGGAAGCGGCCATGATCCAGTGAAACAGCCGCGCCACCAGGGAATGCCGGGGAACGTGCTTGGGAAGCGCAGGGACGGCGGAAGAAGCATCGTTGGCAAACTCTTTCGGCTTGGCGAAATACATTACGTAGATCGCGTGGAGGATCAGGAAGAGCAAACCTGCGATCACAGAAACCCAGATCAAGAACCAGGCAATGTGGATCGGGACAGTTTGTCCCCAGGGACTGGTGGCCCACTCTAAGAGGCCCATGTTACCTCCTCCACTCCACTAATGGCGCGCTTGACCAGGTTTCTCATCAGCGGGATCTTGTAAGCGTTGAACTGCAGTGGAATCGCTCCCTGCACGGCCAATTTGCCGGCTGCCTCGGCAGTCGCGGTGTTGCGCGGCTTTCCGCGCACGGCATCTTCGACTGCCTTTAATCGTAGCGGACGCGCGGCGGCGCCATTCACTGCGATTCGAATGCGGTCGATCGTACCGCCAGAAAGCACCATGGCCGAAGCGACGTTCAGGAGCGGGAAGTCCCAGACGTTTCGGTCGCGTACTTTCTCAAAATAGAATTGCGCGCCTGCCCACGTCGAGGGAATACGAATGGCGGTGAGCAGGTCCCCAGGCTGCAAGATGTGCAGCCTAGTGATATCAACTTCAGGGCCGATGAAGTAGTCCTCCGCATCCACCACGCGCTCACCTTTCTTCGTGCGCAGCACGAACTTGGCGTCCAGCGCGATCAAGGCCGGGGCTGAGTCGGAGGGATTCACCGCAACACAGCGATCCGCGTGCAGAATTGCATGCTCCCGGTTGCGGCCTTCCGGCGCATCGGCATAGCAGATGTTGCCGCCGGCACGGTAGCACGGCCAACCGCCGCGGTAATACCAGCAACGCGTGTCCTGCGAAACATTGCCGCCGAGGGTGCCCTGGTTGCGGATTTGCGGCGAGGCCACCAGTTCCGCGGCCTGCGCCAGCAGATCGTACTTCTGTTTGATGATGGGGTCATTCGCAACCTCAGTGAGCGTGGTCATGGCGCCGATCTCGATCCCGTCAGCGGTAGTGCGAACTCCACGCAGTTCTTCGACCCCGCTCAGGTCGACCACGACCTTGGGTTTTCTGATTCGGTCCTTGAGCCAATCGAAGCTGTCGAGCCCTCCGGCCAGCACCCAGGCGTCGCTTCCGTGCTGTTCGAGAAGCTTCTGTGCATCGGCAACGGAACTCGGCTGATACAGCTCAAAAGAAGCCATTACGTCTCGTATGACAGCCATGACTCTCCTTACAAATCTCCCTCAAATGTGGGCCATCAGTGGGTGCTGCATCGGCCGGCCGGCTTCGAGTGATGTCAGAATCGTGTCGGCATTCACCGGTGCTCGCTGGAAAATCTCGTCCCCGAGTGCATCCGAGAGTGCGTTCAACACAGAGGCACACCCGCCCGCAACCGGCGGCTCGCCGACGCCGCGAGCGCCCACCGGCGTCTCCGGGTC
>PMXH01000489.1 GCA_003165855.1 Acidobacteriaceae bacterium
TCCGGCCGAGTGCGGATTCGGTGGCGGCTGACAGGCCCGTGGAGAAGGAGCCCGTGGAGAAGCAGCAGGTGGAGAAGCAGCACGGTACGAAGCAGGACACGAAGGCTCATGACGGGGAAGCTGGAGCCCGGCTGCGATCGAAACCGGACAAGGATAACCGGCGACAAACCCGATATGCTTGCCGTCTGGGAGCCGAGGTGTACCAGAGGGGAAGCTCGGTACGGAATTACTGCCATTTGAGCGATCTGAGCCCGGGCGGATGCTATCTCGAAATGTCGCTGGCTTTTCCGGCTGGCACTGCGGTGGAGATCATTGTGCGCACGCAGGAGATGAAGTTGAAGGTAAGCGGTGAAGTGAGGGCGTCGCATCCCGGCTACGGGATGGGCGTGTCCTTCCTGCTGAGTACGCGGGATGAACGCGACGGGGTGCAGCAGTTGATTGACTTCGTGGCGGCCGCGGCGCAGAGCAGCGAGTAGTCATCGCGCACGGTTTCTTGCCGGACATTCTTCTTAATGCCGAACATTCTTGCTAAGGTTCCAGCTTCCTAATGTTCCAACCGGAACATTCCAAAATGGCGAAAATCAGCGGGCTAAGTTGTTGATTGCT
Organism: Acidobacteriaceae bacterium; assembly: GCA_003165855.1. GTDB lineage: Bacteria > Acidobacteriota > Terriglobia > Terriglobales > Acidobacteriaceae > Sulfotelmatobacter. Next base: position 607 of record PMXH01000489.1, read on the forward strand.
CGTGCGCGCCTTTGGGCGGATCAATCGATACAAGGGGTTAGGCTGTGGAAGAACTGTCCACTTTCGAGCACGTCGATTGACCACGAGAGTAGACTTGACACTCGCGTCACGTACTTTATAAGGTACAAGGCCGGTTCGGAGATTCCTACCCTTCCGCAGAGAGCGCGGAAGAATGGAGCAGCCTCGGCGGGGTGATGTCTGCAGCTTCAAATCTCCTGCAACTGTGATTGGAACGAGAAAGTCAACAGCAGGTTCCTCACCGGGCCTTCGGCCGGGCTCGGAACGACATAAGAATAATTTAAGTGGTTACAGAGCGTGTCCATACCCGAGTGTCATCCGCTGCCGAATGCATAGGTCCTTCGGGCCGCAAAGGGCGCGGCCCTCAGGATGACAGTTTGAAGTAAAAGGGCATGGGCTACTTCGTGGCGGGGACTTCTTCGGCAACTGCTTTCTTAAAATAGTCCAGCGACATTCTCAGGCCGGCTTCCAGTTGAATCTTTGGTTCCCAGCCCAGCAGAGTTCGGGCTTTGGTGATGTCGGGACGGCGCTGCTTGGGATCGTCTTGCGGCAGAGGTTCGTAGGCGATCTTGCTTTTCGATCCTGTCACCCTTATTACGTGCTGGGCGCATTCGAGAATTGTGAATTCATTGGGATTGCCGATGTTGACCGGCAGATGTTCCGCAGACTTCGCTAAACGAAGGAAGCCGTCGATTTCGTCACTGACGTAACAGAAGCTGCGGGTCTGGCTGCCGTTGCCGTAAACGGAGAGAGGTTCGCCGCGCAGAGCTTGTTTCATGAAATTCGACACCACGCGGCCGTCGTTCAATTGCAGACGCGGGCCGTAGGTGTTGAAGATGCGGACGATGCGCGTGTCCACCTGGTGATAGCGGTGATAGGCCATGGTGACGGCCTCGGTGAAGCGCTTGGCTTCGTCGTAGACGGAACGCGGGCCGATGGAATTGACATTGCCCCAGTAGGTTTCTTTTTGAGGATGCTCGAGCGGATCGCCGTAACACTCGGAAGTGGAGGAGACCAGATATTTCGCGCCGTATTTGAGAGCGACATCGAGGGCATGAAAAGTTCCGAGCGATCCGACTTTCAGGGTAGGAATGCCGTGGATCATGTAATCGACCGGGCTGGCGGGGCTGGCGAAGTGGAAGATGTAATCGACGCGGCCGACGTCGAACGGTTCGCAGATGTCTTTTTCTACTAACTCGAAGCGCGAGTCATTTTGGAGATGAGCGAGGTTGGCGCGGCGTCCGGTGAGGAAGTTGTCGACGACAACCACGGTCCAGCCCTCGCCGAGCAGGGCATCGCAGAGATGAGATCCCAGGAAACCGGCGCCGCCGGTTACCAGGGCGCGCTGTGAGCTCATGCTTTCCTGGTACCGTTGCGCAGAGCGGCGGGAACGCCCTCAGGATGACAGGCCGCGCGTCCCACGCTGTAGTAAGTGAAGCCCTGTGCCGCCATCACTTCGGGATCATACAGGTTGCGGCCGTCGATCACGATGGGATATTTGAGTTCCTGGTTGAGGCGATTGAGATCGAGGTTGGCAAACTCTTCCCACTCAGTAAGGATGAGCAGTGCGTCGGCGCCGCTGGCCGCTTCGTAGGCGGAGTTGGCGAACTTGAGATCGGAGTTCATCACTTCCTGCGTGCGCTCCATGGCGGCGGGGTCATAGGCCGTGATCTTGCAGCCTTCCTGCAATAAAGCCTGCACGAGGAAGAGGGCGGGCGACTCGCGAATGTCGTCGGTGCCGCCCTTGAAGGCGAGACCGAGGACGCCGAGGCGCTTGCCGCGGAGGGTCCAGAGGGCGCTGCGCACTTTGCGGAGGAAGCGGTCGCGCTGGTCTTCGTTGATGCGCATGACTTCGTCGAGCAGGCGGAAGTCGTATCCGCACTCGCGGGCGACGGCGCGGAATGCCATCACATCTTTGGGGAAACAGGAGCCGCCGTAGCCGATTCCGGGATTCAGGAATCGCGGGCCAATGCGGGAGTCGGTGCCAATGCCGTGGCAAACCTGATTGACGTTGGCGCCCACGGATTCGCAGATGGAAGCGACCGCGTTGATGAAAGAAATCTTNNGTGCCTTCGCGCAGGAACTCGGGATTCGAAGCGACGTCGAAGGACGCGGGGTCGGTGCCGTTCCGCAGGATGATCTTGCGAACCCACTCGCTGGTGTAGACAGGCACCGTACTCTTCTCGACGATCACTTTGTATCCGTTGATGCCGCCGGAGATCTCGCGAGCCACCGACTCGACGTAAGACAGGTCAGCCTCGCCGCGTTCGGTGGGCGGCGTGCCCACGGCGACGAAGATGGCGGAACTGGCGCGCACGGCCTCCTGCAGATCGTCGGAGAAAGTAAGGCGGTGTCCGCGGTGACGGCTCAACAACTCGGGCAGGAAGTTTTCGTGGATGGGAACTTGGCCGTTCTTGAGAGCGGACAGTTTACGTTCGTCGTTGTCGACGAGAATGACGTCATGACCAAGGTCGGCAAAGCAGGCGCCAGCCACCAATCCTACGTATCCGGAACCAACCACAGCGATCCGCATGTTTCAAACTCCCTGGATTAAAAGATCTTGAAACGCTCTGTTTTGAGGTGTTTCCAAAAGAGAAGCCACGGGGAGGAAGCAACAGAAACTGACTTGGAAAACCATTCTAACCAGCCCCAAGATTGGGTGATTCTAACAGTTTCTTGAAGGGAGTGGAAGAAACAAAAGACTCCGGGAAGGTCGTCCTAATTGTTCTTTCTTGCCGATATGGAACCGCTGGGCAGGTCGAGCGGCCGGGGGTGTGATTGATCATTTTGGTGGGATGACTCAGCCGCGCATTATTCATCCTAAGGAATTAGCTTTAAGGACTTGCCATCCCGCAGGGGCAAATCGGGCGCGACCGGGAAGGGCGAATGCATATTGACAACCCCCTGATTTGGGGCGAAACTCCGCTACAGACGCAGAGATTCCGTTGGTTGTTCCTCTCGTATGGCGCGCGATCCCATATTCGGGTCCGATCCGACAAAGCAATTTTTGCCGCCAGCAGAAACGGCTGCGGAGGAGGGAACTGCGCCGCAAAGGGCGGGGCCTGCGGCGGAATTGAATCTGGCGGACCTGACGGCAAAGTTTGCGGCGGCCGGAGGCGGGCGAATGTCGCCGGAACTCTCTGCCGGGCTGGCGCTGGACGTAGTTCTCAACGAAATTGTGGAGCAGGCGTGCCGGGCGACTGGGGCAACCGGGGCAGCGGTGATTCTGGAGCGGGACGGAGAGATGGTGTGCCGGGCCAGCACTGGAGGCAACGCTCCGGAATTGGGGGCGCGCTTGAGCCGCGAACCCGGTCTGACAGCGGAGTGCATAAAAACGCGCCAAGCGCAGCGCTGCGATGATGCGCAGGCCGACCCACGTGCCGACACCGAGGCTTCGCGGAGTTTGGGAGTGCGTTCGGTGGTAGTTCTGCCCCTGATCCGGAACGGTGACCTGGCAGGCATCCTGGAAGTTTTTTCGTCGCGGATTGGAGCTTTCGGAGAACGGGACGAACTCACACTGGAAGCGCTGGCCAACCGCATCCTCAAGAATCTGGAACGAGGCAGCGAGTCATACAGTGCCGCGGCGCAGAATCCCGCGCTGCCGCCTACGGGGATTTCAGTGCCAGAATTGGACGATGGGCACGCAGGATCGAGCGGTGTGAAAGAAAAAGAGGGTGACGCCGGTCCGGAGGCGGCTGGGCGAAGTCCGCGGACTGGGCTTGATGTTGTGACTTTCGCGCTGGGCGTGGTGGTCGTAGCTTGCGCGGTGCTGCTTGTAACTCTGGTAGGGCTGCGTCTGGGTTGGCGAAGGACTGCGGCTGTTCGAGGGCAGGTGACGAACTCGGCCGGCACCGCTGGTGGCGCGCGGAATCGGGGCGCACAGGCAGGCGCAACGCCGCATAGCACAGCGGCGGAGGCGTCAGGTGCGAAATCTGCAGCCAATGCAGGGTCGAAGGCCCCGGGCGGTGGCGGACTTGTGCCGCCGCGGACCCCGGCGGCCGGTCCAAAGGATTCCTTGCCTCCTCCAGGAGGACTCCTGGTTTACGAGAATGGAAAAGAAGTCTTCCGCATGCCGCCTGCAGTGGAGCAGCGTGAGGCGACAAACGGATCCAGTACATATGGGACAGGAGTGCAGCAAGCTTCCGATGTGGGGCAGGCGGGGTTGCTTCAGGTGGCACCGGAGGTGGCGGAAGGCAGCCTGCTGCATCGCGTTGAACCGGATTACCCCGAGCAAGCCCGGCAGCAGCAGATCCAAGGGCCAGTCGTTTTGGATGTGCGCACCCGCCGCGATGGCACGATACAAGAATTGAAGTTGCTGAGCGGCCAGCGCCTGCTGGCCGATGCCGCGATTGCCGCAGTGAAACAGTGGCGATTCAGACCGCATCTAGTCAAGGGAGAGCCGGTGGAGATGCAGACAACGGTCACCTTGAATTTCAAGTTGCCCCGCTGACGGCAGCAGCGGTTAGTCAGGAATGCAGCGAGAGCGGCGAGGCGCTCGCCTTATCAAATCCATGAAAATGAACGTTCCTGCGATGGTGTCTTAGGTTGCGGTGGTGCGGATCGTCACTGGGACTTTAGCCATTACTCGCGGCAAGGCGGCAACCGATTGCGAGGTCCGGCGGGAAGAAGGAAGTGGAGAAGTGTGGGATGCGGTGCCATTCCGGAAAGCGTAGAGCACGACCTCGACCCGGCTGGAAACCCCCAGCTTGTCGAAGATGCGGAATAGATAGTTCTTGACCGTGTGTTCCGTCAGCTTCAAACGCTGAGCGATCTCGCGATTGGTAAGGCCTTCGGCCACGCACCGTACCACATCCGTTTCCCGCGCCGAAAGTATCCCGCCGCTTAGGTTCAGGGAACTGGCGAGCGGAGGCTGAGCAAGAGCCTCGAGCACGAACTGCAGTTCCGTGCTATTGGCCCAAACCTGCCCATTATCAACACATTGCATGCACTTCGCCAACAAGCGGAAAGGCTCGGTCCGGCAGAAAACACCTTGAGCCCCGGCCCGGAAAGCCTCAATGACCCCGGCGCGTTCCGAGGAATCGAGCAACATGATTACGCGCGTGCCCGGCGATTGGAGGCGAATCTCGCGAACCAAGTCGAAGCTTCCCACACTGGGCTCGCCAAACTTGGCACTGATCACGGCAATTCGAGGCTGCTCCTTCTTTACGAGGGCCAGGAGGGCAGTAGCGTCGGACGGCGACTCGATCATCTGGAATTGAGCATCCCGAGCTAAAGCCTCCACCAGCAACTGGGTGGTCATGGGAGTACTATCCGCGGCCAGAACCCTAGGCCGGAGTTGGTTCGGGACAGTCATCATATTCGCCATATTAGCCACATTTCCTTTGGTGACGATGAACTAGGACTTGCTCTTGCCGAAGGAAAAACCCCACTGGCACGCCAGTGCCAAAGAGGGACAGCATATGGGAAATTAGTCTCTAAGTAAATGGCACTACCGGGTAGTATGAAAGGGGCGCGCAGCGGGCCAACAAAGTCTATCATTGTAGTGGTGTAACCCACAGAACCAGAAGGAGTTAGAGTCTTTATTCTCTCAACTTCTTACCTCTTGCACAAAATTGCGATGCCATGTAGTCTCGACCCAATTCTGGTTCGGCAGTTCCCCCCAAACATTGAAGACGTTATTCCGAAAGACTAACAAGCAGGCTGATGGGTTATCAGTTTTCGCAGTGCTACTGGGGTAGCCAGCGGTCTAACCTTTTTTTGGGCGGGTTGCGGAATGTGACTGAGAGGGCGAAGCTATGAGCAGCGGCAGCACACAATTCGGGGCGGAGTTCAGCGGCTTCGGACCAATCCCGTTATCCCATCAGCCGCAATGGTATGCGGTCCGCACGCGCTCGCGCCACGAGAAGATGGTGTCGGAGCAATTGGAGCAGCAAGGGATTGAAACCTTTCTGCCCTTAGTCAAGCGGACCCACAAGTGGAGCGACCGGACCAAGGAAGTCGAGCTGCCGCTTTTCAGCGGATACAGCTTTGTGCGCGTGGTTCTATCTTCGAACGAACGCCTGCGAGTTCTGCAAGCGCATGGAGTCGCGGGATTTGTAGGCATCAATGGGGTGGGAACGGCAATTCCTGAGAGCCAGATTCAGGACATCCGGACGCTGCTTAGCAACAACGTTCCTTTCGAGGAACATCCGTTTCTACTAAAGGTGGGTCAGCGAGTACGAATCCGGGGGGGGTGCCTGGATGGGGTCGAAGGCGTTCTGGCGGGGCACAACGGGGACCAGAGCCTTATGATTTCACTGGAGCCGATCCAACATTCGTTGTCCATCCGAATCCAAGGGTATGCTGTGGAAGCTGCCTAAATCTGTTTCAAAATCTCTTTCAGAACCTCCTACCGTACAAATCTAAAGCCGCCATTCTGCTAGGGCATCTGCCCCGGGCAAACGGCGTGGTGTGTTGGGAAATCAGTCAGCCCAGCGGCGAACGACATTGATCGCTCGGCTCTTGGATGAGGAATTCTATGAGCGAAGTCAGCACCAAAACCAACGGCAACGGAAATATCGAGCAGACTCAGGCTTCTAACGTGGCGCATGCTCCGAACACAGGGGGCCTCGATAGCCTATCCTACCCGGAATTATCGCTCCGCAGCTTCCGGGATGAGGCGGAGATCCATGCCATCAGCAGCGCCCTCAAACACACCGGATGGAATCGCAAACGGGCGGCGCAGTTGTTGAGCATCAGCTATCGCGGACTGCTCTACAAGATTCGCCGTCACAATCTTGCGCCGCCGGCCGAACCCACCTAGGATGTAAAGCTCTGCACGGACTTCTTGCAGCCTCGGCGTAGCTACAGTGGCAGGACCGAAGGATGGCGAGAATGCGAGTAGGGCGTCCGCGAACGAGCTTGACAGCAGGCAAAATTTATTTCAGCTTTTCACCAGGAACCGGGGTAAGGACTCGAAATGTTTCTAAAATTCTACGGACTGCGGGAACAGCCATTTGGGGTTACACCCGATCCTCGTTTTCTGTATTTAAGCCCTGGGCACCGCGAGGCGCTGGCTTCCCTCTATTACGGCATCGAGTCCGGACGTGGTTTCATGGCATTGATTGCCAAGCCGGGCACAGGAAAAACCACGCTGCTGTTTCACTTGCTGGAGAAATTCCGCGCCGATGCGCGGGTGGCGTTTCTGTTTCAAACGCAATGCGATTCACGGGAGTTCATGCGTTTCCTGCTCGCCGACCTGGGCTGCGAGACCTACGAGCATGATTTTGTGCGGATGCACGATGAATTCAACAAGCTCCTGTTACAGGAATGCCGTGCCGGAAAACGTTTCATCATCGTCGTAGATGAAGCGCAAAATCTGGATGCGTCCGTATTGGAAACGATCCGATTGCTTTCGGATTTCGAAACTCCCCGCGCCAAGCTGTTGCAGATCATTCTCGCCGGACAGCCGGAACTTGCCGACAAGCTAGCCCGGCGCAACCTTTCGCAGTTAAGGCAGCGGATATCCCTGCTCAGTGGGCTCTCGCCGCTTTCCGTCGAGGAGAGCAGCCATTACGTGGATCATCGTCTCCGCATCGCCGGTTATTCGGGGAGCGCACTGTTTGACCCTGCAGCGATGCATGCCATCACGCACTTTACAGAAGGAATTCCGCGCAACATCAACAACTTCTGTTTCAACGCGCTGTCGCTGGGTTGCGCTTTGGGCGAAAAAGTGATCGGGCTCTCGGTGGTACAGGAAGTCATCTCCGATCTGGACATTACCAAGCACGTGACAGAAGTGCCATCCGTTGCGGTTCCGCATTATGAGGACCTGGCGCCGGCCGTGAACGGAGAATTCCCGCCCTCCAGCGCCGTTCGCTCCGCTCCGGCGGGCAAACCCACTCTCGCTCCAACCGAGGCGAGGTCCTACATGCAGCAGGTCGCCCTGCAATTGAGGGATTGGAAACACAATGTAAACGGCCCGAAGCTGTAGTGGCTTCTACCGCTGGTTCCGAACTGGCTGCTGAGAATTTCGCTAACTAAACGCCAATTCTTTGGCTCTCTGGGTGGCCTTCACAACGGCCTTGATGAGGGTTACTCGTAACTTACCTTCCTCAAGTTCCATGATTCCGTCGATGGTGCAGCCCGCAGGTGTAGTCACAGCGTCTTTGAGCAGGGCGGGGTGATCGCCGGTTTCCAGAACAACTCGAGCAGCCCCCATGGTCATTTGGGCCGCCAAGAGTGTAGCGACATCTCTGGGGAGACCCACTTTTACGCCAGCCTCGGCTAGCGACTCCAGGATGATGTAGATATAGGCGGGCCCGCTTGCGGAAAGGCCTGTGACCGCATCCATGTGTTTCTCGTCCACCACCACGGTTCGGCCGACCACATCGAACATGCTGCAAGTCAAAGCGACGTGTCCGGCGTCAGCATATTTACCCTTACACACGCCTGTCATACCGCTGCCGATGAAGCAAGGGGTGTTAGGCATTGCCCGGATGACCGGGACGTTTTCGGGAAGCCAGCTTTCAATCATGGAGGTCGGAACTGATGCCGCGACCGAGACGATCAACTGGGCGGGAGTGATTTGCCCGCGGATTTCGCGCATAACCTCCTGGACGACTTGCGGCTTTACCGCGACCAGAATGATGTCCGCACCCTTGGCTGCGGCTGCGTTATCGGTTCCAACCTGGATACCCAGCTTGGCGGCAAGCATCTTCGCTCGCTCTTCATGTTGCACAGTTGCTGAGGTTAGAGCTGCCGAGAGCAAGCCATTCTTAAGCATCGCCTGGAGCAGGATACTGCCCATTTTCCCGGCTCCCAGAACCGCTACACGTTTTTCCCGGAGATCGTGTCCCATAGAGTTACTTTACGCTCCAATCAATTCCGATTCAGTTCGCGCGCCGCGGGTGGACCAAACGGCTTTGCGGAGACATCCCGCAATTGAAGATTCCCACCGAAATAAAGCCGTCGGGACTGCCATTGTATACGCAGCATGGCGGGGAACGGCGTAGAAATCCCTGGGCGGGGAGAGTTCCGAAGTAACCCGCAAACCTCCGGACATCCTTCGACCGCGGGGAGGCTGAAGCATCAGGTTTTGATGCGAGAGGCACTCCCGTAGAGACTTTCTTCTCTAGGAAATTAGGCTACTTGCAGGGTCTTGCAAGGGTCGCGTACCATCGGTTCACTTTTGCTGTAAGTCCTGTACTCCCCCTTAGTTCGTAAGCAATATCCCCCTTAACGCTGGTGACACTGCTGGTCGAGGAATGCGGGAACGAATAGGCAGAAATCTGCATACTGCCCTCCGCTGCAATCACAGTGGAAGCAACGATGGGGATCAAAGTTTCCTTTTAGGTGTTTGTTTTTGAATACGTTAGATGAAGGTCACTTGCGCCAATGGGTGAATAACTGTTTTGGCCGGGCGAATGCTCCCTACCGGAAGTAACGGGTTCAGCCTTGTCCTTATCGCAGCAGAATACTGCGAACCGTAACAGATTCCACTGGCAGCAACAGTCATTTCCCGAGTCATGAATGTGACTCAGAGGGCGGAGCTGTAGCTGAGATCGAAGTTCAGCTTGCACCGCATCTTAACGCGACTTTAAACCGGAGGAATTTGGTAACGTTCCAACCGGCATATACCTGAGGAGGATCCATGAAAGTTCTTCGTTCTGCCACCCGCAACCTGAGAGTCGCGGGAGAACTGTTTTCATTCTTCGGAAGCCGGCGCTGGTGGATCGTGCCGATCATTTTGGTGTTGTTCCTGCTGGGTGCGTTTATTGTTGTGGCACAAAGCTCGTCTCTCGCGCCCTTCATTTACACGATGTTCTAAGACCAGGGAAACGTCGTGGTTTTCTGCTCCGAGCCGCAGACTAGAACCTCTGGCTTGGAGCTGGATCGGCGGCGGCTCACAGGGTAATCGAAACGGATAATTTGAAAATGGCCACAAAGAAACACAGGTTCCTCAAGGGTATCGGGATTTTTCTAGCGATCTGTTTGGTTGCGGAGCTCGGCCTGCGGTTGTTCGGGTACGGAAGCTACACGGTTTACCGTCCGGACGAGCGCTTGCTGTGGGTCCCTGAACCTGGGCGCACGCTTACGGTGGTCAACCATCTGCCCATCACAATCAATGATCAGGGCTTCCGTTATCCATTCGATTTGAAGCCGAAACACGGAGATGAATTTCGCATTATTGCCTTTGGCGACTCTGCCACTCAGGGCTGGGGAGTGGATGATCACTCCCATTACAGCGCCGTCCTGGAGAGCCTGCTGAACCGTGAAAACTGCAAGCAGGAGCATTTCCAGGTGGTTTCGGCCGGGGTCAATGCCTATCCCAATTCGCTGGTAGCCGAGAAGCTCAAGGAAGTGCTGGAAGACAACGCGGTCCAACCCGATATCGCCATCGTCGCGTATAGCCACAACAGCAATTTCGAGAAGCTGGTCAAGCTGCAGGGCGAGGCGCGGGAGAAGTTCTTGCACCGGGTGGAGTTCAAGGCGATCGTGCGCCGAAGCGCGCTGTACAACTTCCTGATCGAAGGCGTTTTGCGCAGGATCGCTTATTACCAACTACGGCATTTAGTCATGGCCGGCACGCTCGACACCTTGAACGGAATGGATAACCTGGACATGGACCAGTTCAATCAGGGATTACAGCAAAGCCTGGAGTTGACTCGGGCGCGGCACGTGCAAATGGTGCTTTTGTTATTGGGCTCCGATGGGCAAACCCCAAGCACCGAGATGCATCCCTTCCAGAAGGCGATGCTGCAATTCGCGGAGACCCATCATGTGCCTCTGGTAAATATGATTCCCGTCATCAGCGGCAAGAATCAGGCGGAGATGTTCATGGATCCCGCACATCCCACGGCTGCGGGGCATCAAGTAATCGCCGGCCAATTGCTGCAGACGATCCACAATCTTGCTCCCTACCAGGCCGCCTGCGGCGAGACGGACCAGACGCCGGCAAAGGTTCAGTCCACTTCAACGGTTACTCCGCAATCGGCCGGGAAAAGCAACGCGCAGTAGGTGAGTAGTTTCCATAATGATAGCCAGTGTGCGATTGAGTCTGCGAATTCTCTGTGAAAGGTAACAATCCCTTATGTTGAAACGAGCTTGGCAAGCATGGAAAGAGCTGGCCCACAAGATCGGCAATTTTCAGGCTCGCGTTATCCTGACGGTTTTCTACGCCGCTCTGGCGCCCTTTGGGCTTGGAACCCGTTGGTTCTCTGATCCGTTGCGCATTAAGCGTCTGCCAACTCAATGGCTCGACCATCCTGATGATGCCGGCGACTTACAGCTGGCAAAGAGGCAATAAAACAGTGTATATCCTTGGAGTTTCCTGCTATTTCCACGACGCGGCCGCTGTGCTCTTGAAAGACGGGGCATTGGTAGCCGCTGCCGAAGAAGAGCGCTTCTCGCGCATCAAGCACGACTACGGTTTTCCCACCAAAGCCATCAAGTTCTGCCTGGATCAGGAAGGCTTGAAGGGCGAAGATCTGGATTACGTAGTCTTCTTCGAGAAGCCGTTCCGCAAACTGGACCGCATCCTGATGATGACGCTACAGACCTATCCGAAGTCGTATAAGGTCTTTCGCGAGTCCATGATCACGTGGATGACGGACAAGCTCTGGGTAGGCACGAAGCTGCAGACTGAAATTGGGGTCCCCAAGGAGAAGATTCTGTTCTCCGAGCACCACCTTTCGCATGCCGCCAGCGCCTACTTGTGTTCTCCCTTCGAGGAGTCGGCCATCCTTACGGTGGATGGTGTGGGTGAGTGGGTGACCACAACTTACGGAGTGGGCCGCGGGAACGATATCAAGCTGCAGAAGCAGATCGAATTTCCGCACTCGCTCGGCCTGCTGTACAGCGCGTTTACAGCGTTCCTGGGCTTTGAGGTCAACGAAGGCGAGTACAAGGTGATGGGCATGGCCCCCTACGGAGTGCCACGCTACGTCGATAAAGTCTGGAAGATGATCCAGCAGAACCAGGATGGGTCCTTTGCCCTGGACATGGACTATTTTTCCTTCCACCACTCCACCTACAAGACCTACAGCGAAAAGTTCGAAGCATTGTTTGGTGCGCCACGAGCGCCGAAGAGTCTGTTCTTTACGGAAGCCACTGGGTTTCCTCAGTACTTCGGGACTGCGCCTGGCAACATGCAGGAACTGTCGAAGCTGAACCAGCATTACGCCGACATTGCCGCCAGCATCCAGAAGGTCACCGAAGAAATGCTGCTGACCATGGCCAAGCATCTCCGCAAGACGACGGGGATGACGCGGTTGTGCATGGCAGGTGGCGTGGCTCTAAACAGCGTCGCCAACACCCGCATTCTGAACGAAGCGGGATTCGATGAATTGTACATACAGCCTGCGGCCGGAGACGGCGGCGGAGCGCTGGGCGCAGCCTTGTGGGCCTACAACACGGTGCTTGGCAAGCCCCGGAACTTCACCATGCAGCATGCTTACTGGGGTCGGGAGAACTCCGATGGCGAGATCAGCGATTTCCTGGTGAAGAACAACATCCCGCACAGCCACTTCGATAACGAGGACGAACTGCTGGATCGCGTGGTCGACCAGTTGATCAGCGCAAAGGTAGTGGGTTGGTCGCAGGGCAGGTTTGAGTGGGGGCCACGCGCGCTCGGGAATCGCAGCATCATCGCCGACCCGCGCAATCCAAACATGAAGGACATCGTGAACGCCAAGATCAAGTTTCGCGAGCCTTACCGGCCGTTTGCGCCGTCGGTCCTGGCCGAATCGGCGGAAAAGTATTTCGAGCTGCCCAATGCGGCGCATCACTGTCCGGCGCGCTACATGCAGTACGTTGTCCCGGTGCGAGAGAAGGAGCAGGCGACGCTGCCGGCGATCACGCACGTGGACGGCACCGGACGTCTGCAGACCGTATTCAAAGAGCAGAGCCCACGCTATTACAAGCTGATCGAGCGCTTTGGACAAGCCACGGGCGTGCCGGTCATACTTAACACCTCGTTCAATTTGAAGGGCGAGCCCATCGTCAACACTCCCGCGAACGCCTTCAACACGTTTTCCAAGAGTGAGATGGACGCTCTGGTTCTGGGCAACTTTATTGTCGACAAGCAGATTGCATAGAGGGAACAGATGAACACGGTCGCGACACAACCTGCAACGCAAGCCTTATTTGAACGCTCGATTGACGTCTTGGCCTGTCCGTATTGCGGCGGCGGCCTCCGTTATGATGGAGAAAGGATCCATTGCCTGGGTTGCGACAAGAGCTTCAATGTCGACAGCGGGATTCCGCAACTGTTTGCTCCGCACGATCCGGCACAGCAAAAGGGCGACGTCACGGAAATCGTGAAGGCTTTCTATGAGGAGAACCCTTTTCCGAATTATGACGACATCGATTCGGAGGCGACTCTGATGGAGAAAGCCACGAGGGGCGTGTTCGCGCGGCTTCTGGGCGAGCAGATTCCTCAAGGGGCTTTGGTGCTCGAAGTGGGCTGTGGCACCGGACAACTCACGAACTTTCTGGGCATGCACTACAACCGCCGCGTCTTTGGTTCGGACATGTGCCTGCATTCGCTGCGCCTGGCCAATGGTTTCCGCGAGCGCTGCAGAATCAAGAATGCCGGTTTCACTCAGATGAACCTGTTCCGGCCGGCGTTTAAGCCCGGCGTTTTCGATTTGGTCGTTTCCAATGGGGTGCTGCACCACACGGCCGATCCGCGGGGCGCGTTCGAGTCCATTGCCCGCCTGGTAAAGCCTAACGGGGTCATCATCATCGGGCTGTATAACAAGATCGGACGTCTCACCACGGACTTCAAGCGTTTCCTGTTCCGGGTGTCGGCCGATAAACTGAGCTTCCTCGACGCTCACATGCGGAACAAGAACTATAACCAGGACCGCAAGCGGGCGTGGTTCTACGATCAGTACAAGCATCCTCACGAAAGCAAGCACACTTACAGCGAAGTGATCGAGTGGTTTGAATCCAACGGCTTCGAATACTTGTTCAGCATTCCCAAGATCGAGGCGGGAGCGTTCTCCAACGACGAGCAGCTTTTTGTGAAGCACGACAAAGGAACACGGTTCACCCGCTTCCTCACCGAACTGGAAATGCTGCTGCAGGGCGGAGTCGACGGGGCGTTGTACATCATGATCGGCCGCAAGCAGGGCGGCAGCCGCTCCGCCTAGCGGAAGACGGTTTTGCCTGCGGCGTGCTCTACTAGTTTCGCCAATTGGAAGGACAGCATTCTGACGAGGAACAACAAAATGACAAAGTCGATCAAACTTTTATTGTGGCTACTGGTTGCGGCTTCAATGAGCGTGGGGCAGGCAGTGCCGGCGCAAGTCGCTTCCGCCGCTCCGGAACACTCTTCGAACGCGACTGACACGCATGCCAGCACCGGGGCGGCCAACCCTCAGCTGCAAGAGCGCTACCCGCGCTACCGGATCGAGGCCGGCGATCAGTTTGATCTGAACTTCGAACTCAGTCCTGAATTCAACCAGCCGGCGGTGGAAGTTCAGCCCGACGGATTTGTCGCCCTGCGCAGCGTCGGCGATGTTCACGTCGCCGGTCAAACCGTTCCCGAGTTGACAGCAACTCTCCGTCTCGCCTACGGCAAGATCCTCCACGAGCCGCTGATCTCAATCGTCCTTAAGGACTTTCAGAAGCCCTACTTTATCGCGGACGGCCAAATCGGCAAGCCGGGTAAATATGACTTGCGTGGCGACACGACGCTGACCCAGGCGATCGCCATTGCCGGAGGTTTCACGGACAACTCAAGGCACTCGCAAGTCCTGCTTTTCCGCCGCGTCTCCGATCAATGGACCGAGGCTCGGATCATCAACGTCAAGAAAATGGAGAAACAGGGGAATCTGAAGGAAGATCCGTTTCTCCACCCCGGAGACATGCTCTTTGTGCCCAAGAGCACATACTCCAAGATCCAAAAATATATTCCGAACGCGAACATCGGTACGTATATACCCTTAACTCCGTAAGCCGCCCACCGTACCGGGACCGCGCAGTGCGAACCAGTAAAATCAGGAGTCAATATGAGCCAACAATTGTCGGTAGACAGCAACGGACAACATCCTCTCTCCTTCACCCTGCGAGACCTCGCAGCCATCGGCTTTCGTCGGAAGAGGGTCTTGGCCTTCTGCTTTTGCGGGATTTTAGTGGGCGTGATACTTGCCGCCTTTGCCATGCCGGCCGAGTATAAAGCGCAAACCAAGTTGCTGGTGAAAAAGGGCCGCATGGATCCGGTGGTTACTCCTGAGCAAACTGCGCCCATCATGTTTCGTGACACAGTGACCGAGGAGGAATTGAATTCCGAGGTCGAACTGATCGAAAGCGATGACCTGCTGCGAAAGGTTGTGATCGATTGCGGTCTTGACCGGAGAAAATCGCTGTTCGGGCTGCTCGATCGCTGGCAGGGAGACCAGGCGAGAATTGCTAATGCGGTCCGCCGCCTGCGATCCGGGTTGGTGGTCGAGGTGATAAAGAAGACCAATCTGATCAGCATCAGCTACGAATCAGAAAGCCCCGAACTGGCGGCGCGGGTATTGCGGACTCTCAACGACGGTTATATTCAGAAGCACCTCGAGGTTCATCACCCTGGCGGGCAGGTGCAATTCTTCGAACAGGAAACGGAGCAGTACCGCAAGGCTTTGGCGGATGCTGAGCAGCACCTTAAGGAATTCTCGGACCAGCAGGGCGGTGTCTCTCCTGCGGAGGTGCGCGACCAGACTCTGGAAAAGCTGGCGGAGTTTAACAGCACGCTGTCTTCAATCCGCGCCGACATTGCCAGCGCGAAGACGCGCATTCAGGATCTGGAGAGCCAGCAGAAGGCGACGCCTTCACGGCTCACGACCCAGATGAAGAAGGGAGATAACGCGCAGGTCCTCGAAACGCTTAAGGGCACGTTGATGACCCTGGAGTTGAAAAGAACTGAGCTCTTGACCAAGTATCAGCCCAACTACCCGCTTGTGACTGAAGTGGACAAGGAGATCGCGGACACCAAGAGCGCCCTGGCCAAGGAAGAGGGGACGCCCGTCAGCGAGGAAACCACCGACCGGAATCCGACCTATCAGTGGATCAACGAAGAGCTGGCGAAGGCCAAGTCCGATCTCAGCGGGCTGCAAGCCCGGGAAACCGCGACTCAGGCGATCGTGAACGTTTATAACAACAATGCAAGAGTGCTCGACGAAAAGGGATTGTTGCAACAAGACCTTCTGCGGACCCAAAAAGCCAACGAAGACAATTACCTTCTGTATCTAAAGAAGGGCGAGGAAGCGCGCATTGCCACGGCGCTCGATCAAACCCGGATCCTCAATGTCGCCATCACCGAACCGCCCAGCGTGCCTGTCCTGCCTTCCCGTTCGGTCTGGACTTTTGTCTCGGTGGGATGCCTGCTGGCGTTCGTCTTCAGCGCGGGATTAGCGGTGACGCTCGACTATTCGGATCGATCCTTCCGGAC
>PMXH01000592.1 GCA_003165855.1 Acidobacteriaceae bacterium
CGGTACTGGGTACTCGGTACTGCCCTCCTACCACTTCAGCAAATTCACTTCGTCTATGTTGACCGTCTCCTTGTTGCGGAAGAAGGCGATCAGAATGCCAAGGCCCACCGCGGCTTCTGCGGCGGCATCGGTGATAACAAAAATGGCGAAGACCTGGCCGTGCAAGGCTAGCGGGCCGCCACCCAAGCGGGCTGGCATTCCTTGCCAGTAGTGCGAGAAGGCGACCAGGTTCAGGTTTACGGCGTTCAGAATCAGCTCGATTGACATCAGGACGACGACTACGTTGCGGCGGGTTAGTACGCCAATGACGCCGAGGAGAAAGAGCGCGGCCCCGAGCACCAGATAATGCAGCGTCGTGATGTGCAGCATCGATTCCATATCAACTCTTAAGCCTTTAGCAGCTAGCAATTAGCCGTTAGCATTTGGCCGTCGGTGAAACAGCCGGTATCAGCAAGAACCTGAGCGGCTGAGTGCTAATTGCCAACTGCTAATTGCTTCCTCAAATCCTCTTCTTTGCCATCACCACCGCTCCGATGATCGCCACCAAGAGCAGCAGCGAGGCGATCTCGAAGGCGAACATGTACTGTCCGTACAACATGGTCGCTATCTTTTGGGTATTGTCGTTTTCCACCACCGGCAGTGCGTGCTCCGGGAAGATATCCCTTCCCTTCGTATACACTGCGATGAACAGTCCGCCGAGTGCTGTAGCCGCGATGATTCCTGCCACCCATTGACTATTGAATTGCCGCTCTCTTACCGAGCGGTCAATGCTCACCAGCATGATGACGAACAGGAACAGCACCATNNTGGTCAAAGCGATATCGCGGGAACGTGCCACGATACCAGATATAGAGGTACATAAACCCGGCAACTTTGGCCGAGAACCAGAAAATATCCTGCACCCGCACGCTCACCGCGGGGATGAACAGGACCAGACCAATCAAGCCGAGCACCACGCCGAAGACCGCGAGGCCGATGGTCTGAATGCGGAAGAGCGGATGCTTCGGCATACGCGCCGCGTTGAAAAAACACATCGCTGCGAGAAAGAGAAGCGTGGCCCCGGGAAACAGTGAGAAGATCAGATCCCAGGTTGAGTTGTGCAAGAGATTCGGAAACGGCCGCAGCCAGCCNNCGGTTGGTCTCGGCAACCATGGCGACGCCAAAAATGAAGAAGGCAATTAGTCCGAGCGGAAAGAATTTGAAGATGAACCACTCACCCTGCGCTTGCTGCGCCTGAACAATGCCAATCATGCTCAGAGTTCCGGTACCAGTGGCGTTGAGGCTGGTCATCAGGATGGCGGAGACGACGGCCAATCCCATGGCGACTTCGTAAGAAACCATCTGCGCACTGGAGCGCAGAGCGCCAATCAACGGGTAGTGTGAGTTGGAGGCCCATCCGGCCATCACAACGCCCAGCACGCTCAGCGACGAAACGCCGAGCATAAAGAGGATCCCGATGTTCATGTCGGTGATGGCATGCGTGGGACCAAACGGAACGACAACAAAAACCGTAAAAGCCGCCAGCACAACGACGAAAGGTGCGAGCCAGAAAACAAAAGTATCCGCCTCGGCCGGCATGATGTCTTCTTTGAGCAAAAGTTTAAGAGAGTCGGCAATGGGCTGCAGCAGGCCGTGCGGGCCTACGCGCATCGGCCCCAAGCGCACTTGCATGTGGGCCAGCACCTTGCGCTCCAGCCAGGTCATCAACATGACCGCGATAGCCAGCCCGGTGAAGATCAGCAGAATGTAGACCAGCACCCAGAACATGTTTCCCGCTGCGCCCGGAGTTAGATCCTTGGTATGAAGATACGACTCGATATATGAAACGATCTGGCCCATCAGCGATCCACCTCGCCGAGAACGATGTCGAGGGTACCGATCACCGCGATCACGTCGGCCACAAGCTGCCCACGGCACATCAGGTCAAGCGCCTGCAGATTCACGAATGACGGCGGACGCACCCGCACGCGGTAAGGCTGCGTGGAACCGTCGCTCACGATGAAGTATCCCAGCTCACCCTTCGGCGCTTCGATCGAGTGATAAACCTCGCCCACCGCCGGTTTCATCACCTTGGGAACTTTGGCGATGATGGGACCTTCGGGAATCGCGCCCACGGCCTGCTCGATGATGCGCACGCACTGCCGCATCTCGGCCATGCGGACCAGGTACCGATCGTAGGTATCGCCGTTCTGGCCAGTCGGAATATCGAAATCGAAGTTCTTGTAGTTGGCGTAGGGCTGGGCCTTGCGCAAGTCCCACTTCACGCCGCTGGCGCGGAGCACAGGGCCGGTCACTCCGAGCGCTATGCAATCTTCTCCAGAGATCACGCCAACCTTCTTCGTGCGCTCCACCCAGATGCGGTTGGTAGTGAGCAATTCCTCGTATTCGTCAATCTTGGGGCGGAAGAAGTCGAGGAAGTTCTTCACATCTTTCTCGAAGCCATTGTAGGTTTCGTATTGCAGGCCGCCGATGCGAAACGCGTGGGTCGTGAGACGCGCGCCGCAATATTTCTCGTAGATCTTGAGGATCTCTTCGCGGTCGCGGAACGTGTAGAACAGCGGGGTGATGGCGCCGATATCGAGCGCGTGCGTGCCCAGCCAGAGCTGGTGGCTGGCGATTCGGTTCAACTCGGTGAGGATGACGCGAACATACTGCGCGCGCGGTGGCGCTTCCACGTTGAGAAGCTTTTCCACTGTCTCGCAATAGCCAAGCCCGTTCGAGACCGCCGCAACATAATCCATGCGGTCGACGTACGGGTTAAACATCGTGTAAGTGCGGTGCTCGCCGATCTTCTCGACGCCGCGGTGCAGATAGCCGATCACGCACTCCAGGCCAAGAACCTTTTCGCCGTCCAGGCGAAGAATCACGCGCAGTACGCCGTGCGTAGCGGGATGCTGCGGGCCCATGTTGATGACGAGCTCGTTCGCATCCAGAAACGGCTTCTCGTGGGTTTCGAGATCGAGATGCGAGAGCGTGTTCGGTTCGGTCATTGGCTCGTCACTTGCGCTTTTCACTGCCCGCTCTCAATTCCCAGGTTGATCTGCACCCACTCATTATCCTGTTGCAGGATTCCGTAATCCTTACGCAACGGGTGTCCCTTCCAGCCGTCGGGCAGCAGAATTCGTTTCATGTCGGGATGCCCATCAAACTTGATGCCAAACATGTCGTAGACTTCACGCTCCAGCCAGTTGGCGGTCGGCCAGATGGGAACAGAACTGGGCAAGGTGGCGCCGTCCACAATTTGCGTGGTCACCCGGATGCGCTCGTTGCGGGCGAAGGAATATAGCACCCACACCACATCGAATTGCTTCTCGCGCTTCGGGTAGTGCACCGCGGTAAGATCCACGCAGTAATCGAATTGTTCTTCGTTGCGGAGAACCTGGAGAATTTCAGGAATCAGAGAGCGATCAACCACCATGTAGTTCTGCCCGGCATAAGTCAGCGGCTCGATGCCGGAACCGTATGCTCCCTTGAACTTCGCGATCATGGGCGAATCCCAGGGAGTGGGAGTCGGCGCGGCTGGCTTGGCAGGGGCCGCGGGTTTAGCCGCAGGGGGCGCTGCTGCGGCAGGTTTCGGAGGAACCGGGGACGAGGGAGACGCGGTTGGGTTTTCGGGTGGAATCTTGGAATCCGATTGTACCGAGCCGGAAGCAGTAGCTTTTACACCGCCGGGAACGGCCGGTTGATCCGCCGTCGGTTTCGGATCACCTTCCGGCGGCGGTGAAGAGGGCGATTTGATTTCGTCCGGCATCAGCTGCGAAGACGCAAACCTCAGGCGCGCAGGGTTTCGGAGAGAACGTTAATTTTTATCAGCTTGAGCAACACGGTGTCAACGAGGGTTGCGAGGAAAACGAATTCTGATCAGGTTCTGGGAACATCGCTCTCGCGCTCTACACGCGGGCTTGCGCTTGATAGCGCTCGATGAGATCGCGGATGCGTTGGGCATCGGCTTTGCGATGGCCGTGGCTGGTGATGGGGTCGGTACCGCCGGTGGATTCGATACGAATCTCGGCCCAGAGTACGCCGGTTGAAATGTGTACGGAGGCGATCTTCGAGATGGCGATGCTCTCGTCGTTGCTGCCAAACCACCGCGACTTCACGCGGCTGACGCGCAGAGGACTGACCACCAGGCGAGTCGGAAAAAGAAAATTGCCCTGAGTCCAGCGGCTGGCGGAAAAAGTTTCGCTGGACGAATCGGGCGCTGGCGTCGGCGGAGTTACACCCATTCCAGCGCGCCCTTTTGCCAGACCCAAATGTAACCGACGATTAGGATTACCAGGAAGATGAGAATTTCCACCAGTCCGAAAACGCCGAGAGCCTTGAACTTTACGGCCCAGGGGAACAGAAAGATGGTTTCCACATCGAAGACCACGAACAGGATTGCCACAATGTAGTAGCGGACGGTATAGCGGCCGCGCGCATTGTCGATGGGGTCGATGCCGCACTCGTAGGGCATGAGCTTGGTCTTGCTGGGGTTCTGCGGCCGGACGAGTTTCGCTAACAGCAACGTAAACGGAAGCAGCACGCCCACGACTGCCATGAAGATAAAGATGGGAACGTAGTTTTGCGGCATAGTGTGCCTTGCGCGTATTAACTGCCCGGGAAACTGTCGAGCACGCAATCTTACCGCCGATAGCCGGCGACTTCAAGAAGAGATGTTGAATCTTCGGTCCAAAAACGCCAGGCTTCTTCCAATCCGCTATCGAGCGCCACATCATTTTGCATCAGAAGCTTCGGCATGACCGAACGTGAGAATAACTCCGCCAGTGTTTCTTGTTCGCGGACGAAATGTTGGTGAATCTCCTCCTCGGTTCGACCGAATTTTCTGGCGTACTCTTGAATGAACTGCTGGTCTGCTCTAGGCTTGATTCCACGCTCCCAAATCGTGTTGAGGGTTGCCCGCAAGAAGAGCAGCTTGCATCCAAGGGCAGCGAGCCGCCGATCGAACGGCTCGACGTCGCTCCACTCCACCACTCCAGGACGAACGCAGTGAGTCAAATGCAAAGTATCGACGAGCACGAAACACCAAGGCCGCGTGTGTTCCTGCACGCTGGCATGGAGCCACTCGATCATTCCTACGATTCGCTCCAAATGGCGCAAATTGTCATCCACGGTTAGCGTGCCCTTGTCCTCCGGCGTAGCCAAAGGGCCGTAGGTGTGGGATTGCGCCAGGTGAACCAGCGTTCGGATTTTCCTGCGCGCCGACCCACCGACGTGGCGCCGGATCAGAGCGTCGATTAGCGTCGACTTTCCAACGCCGGACGTACCCTCCACCAGCAGCGCTTTGAATGGAACCATGCCAGTTATCCGATTGACTTTCGACCTTCAAGATACGCGCTGATCTGTTTCTGCCAGTCGCGCATTTTGGTGGCATAGGCTTCCTCGGAGAAAACCGCCACGAAATTTGCCGGACCCTCTCCAAATGCGGTGATCGTGTAGCTCACGACCACCTTGCTGCGCTCCGCCGCAAGAGGTTCAACCTTCACCACGATGCGTGCAGTGTGAGAATCAGGAGCAAGGCGGACATATTCCGCGCGGTGAGTTTTCCAATCCGCGTCAACGATGATCCAAACCGCTTCCTCGCCGGAACTCGCCTCGCGAAAAACCGTGTCGCGGGCGAACTCGATTCCGTCCGGGAACACGGGCGTAGGAGCCCAGCCCTTCACCCAATCCNNGTGTAGATCGCCAGATTTCCCACGTCGTACATCCCATGCAAAAGGTGAATGACGATCGCCAGGACGAAAACGGTTACCAAAACCCAGGCGCCACGAGTGGCCGTTCGCGGGATGAGCATGAGGACGCACCCGGCGATCTCACCGAATCCCAGGATTAGCCGGACCAGGTTCGGCATGTGAGTCTTGGCGAAGCCGTGGGCTGCACCGGGCATCACAAACAGAATTGNNAAAGCATGGAGGACGATGCCCTCTAGTAGATCACCGAGAGTCATGTCGTGATACTCGGCGAAACCCTTCAGGACTTTGAGGAGACGTTTCTCCATGCGCACCCCAGTTTGCACTCGTTCCACCAGCAGGTTCGGGTCGTCTGTCATGTGTACCAATGTACCAGAGTCCCTAGGTACCTTGCAACTGGTTCTTAATGCGGCGGTGAGAGCGCATTAACGAGTGCGGGTTGTTTATAATCGCGTTTCAACGTTTTCATCCGCCTTCCGCGCTGGTAAGGCGCAATTCCCTTTTTAAAGGATTCTCTTGGCATTCGACGAAGACATCTACGAACTGCGGCGGCAGAAACTGAAACAGATCGAGGCGCTCGGCCAAACCGCGTACCGGACCAAGTACGAGTTCACTCATGCCATTGCTCGAATTCTGGCGGAAGACTCGGATAAGACTGCCGAGCAACTGGAGAGTCCGCGGATCAACGTACGCGTGGCCGGACGCATCATGGCGATTCGTTTGATGGGCAAGGCCGGATTCTGCCATCTCCAACAGGATGGAAAGCGGCTGCAGATTTACGTGAAGAAAGATGCGGTCGGCGACAAGGGGTTCGAGTTGTACAAACTGCTCGATCTCGGCGACCACATCGGCGTCAGCGGCTATTTGTTTCGCACGCGCACGGGCGAGCTGACGGTTCATGTGGAAGAGATCACCTTTCTCAGTAAAGATCTTCTTCCGTTGCCCGAGAAATTCCACGGCCTCACCGACGTCGAGTTGCGCTACCGGCAGCGCTATGTCGATCTGGTGGTCAACCCCGAGGTGCGGGAAGTTTTTCTGAAGCGCAGCAAGCTGGTGCAGTCGCTGCGGCGGACGATGGAGGCGCACGGGTTTGTCGAAGTCGAAACGCCCATGATGCAGCCGATTGCGGGCGGAGCGGTGGCGCGGCCGTTTGTAACGCACCACAACACGCTCGACATGGATCTGTATCTGCGCATCGCTCCGGAGCTTTACTTGAAGCGGCTGGTGGTGGGCGGATTCGATCGGGTGTATGAAATCAATCGCAACTTTCGCAACGAAGGCCTGGGCTGGCGATGGAATCCTGAGTTCACCATGCTGGAGGCCTATCAGGCCTATACGGATTACCAGGGGATCATGGATCTCACGCAGGAGTTGATCACGCAGGCGGCGAAGGATGTGACAACGGACAAGGATCATCCGGATGGTGCCACGAAAACCAAGTGGGGCGATCAGGAGATTGACTGGGCGAATTGGCAGCGCTTCACCATGCGCGAGGCCATCATTCACTACTGGCCCGATGCTGCGGGCGCGAAGCCTGCGATGTCAGACTTTTCGGATCTGACATCGTTCGTTCACAAACTTGAAAACGCTCATCAGTTCGCCACCGAGGCGCGCGAACAAATTCTGCTAGGCCCGGGTGATTCTCGCGCGGAACCCCGCAAGGTCAAACACATCTTCGGAGAGGTCTTGGCGGAGATGAAGAAGAATCCGAATCTTGGTAAAGGTATCGCTAGTTTGTTTGAGGCGGTTGCGGAAGAACATCTCACACAGCCGACGATCATTTACGAGTTCCCTACGGCGGTGTCGCCGCTGTCGAAGCAGAAGCCGGATGAGCCGGAGTGGACCGAGCGTTTCGAAATCTATGCGGGGCAGATGGAGATATCGAATGGGTTCAGCGAGCTGAACGATCCGGAGGATCAGCGGCGGCGCTTTGAGGGCCAATTGAAAGAACGCGAGCGCGGGGACGAAGAAGCCCACCAGATGGATGAAGATTACATCCGCGCGCTGTCCTATGGGATGCCGCCGGCCGGCGGCGTGGGCGTGGGCGTGGACCGCTTGTGTATGCTGCTGACCGATTCACACACCATCCGCGACGTAATTCTGTTTCCGTTGCTGAGGCCGGAAAGAAGCTTGAACACAGAGGGCACAGGGGACACAGAGGAAGGGACCTAAAGGCTGGCCCGAAAGTTCCTGAACATTCGTCCTAATGTTCCAGTCGGAACATTTGTGCATGCAAGTCTGTGGGTGCAGCGTTGTATGTATAATCCGCTGTAAGTCAAACACTCTGGAGGGGTTAGGGCGGACCGAAGAGCGTTCCGGTCGGTGTGGACCAGGGGCAAGGCTAACCCTGTCTTGAGCTTCCCCGTACCCTACAATGCACTAGAAGCGGGGCAGCGACGTTTCTATAATTTCCTCATTACAGTTTGGACTCAGAAGTGGCAGCGTTGCCGTAATGTCCGCGAAGGCTCTGGGACATTGGGTCGGCAGCGCTTTGCTTTTTCCCGCAAGATGCGGCCACTGGGGGCTGAAGCCCGCACCATCAATGACGCTTTACGCGGCGCTGAAAGCGCCGCTCTTCCACGGTTGTGCACGTATTTCGCACAATGGTGAGGCCGCTCTTCCGCGGCTCTACAAGTATTTCGCAAATCGCGAGAACCGCTACTTCGATGTCTTCTTGTCTCCGGAAGTGCGCTGCGGGTCGTATGCGGGCTTGTCAGGGCTGAAGTTGATGCTTAGATAATCGATGAGAGCATCGCGGTCGGCGGGATCGACCACTGCGCCCCATTTCGCCATCTTGTCTAGTTCCTTCGTCCATGCCGCCTTGCTGAGACGCTGCTGCAGGATGATGCGGGCCTCGTGGCATTCCAGACAGGCAGCGGTGGCCTTGGCCTGCATGGATCCGGAGGGCAGATCCGCGGTCACGTTTGCGACCGAGGCTTTCTGAGCATGCACGGAGAACGGCGAAGCGGCTGATAGAGCGAGCAGGACAATCGCAGCGAATTTCGGCAGAGGCTTTCGCGCGACCGGAAGAACAGCAGGTCCATCCACTCCGCTTCCGCTTTCTTTCAGGAATCGGAAGCTCCGGTCAGGATGACAATCCGCAATGAGTTCCAGCCACTGCGTTCTATGCGACATGGATCTTCACCTGGTCGACGGCGTTGTAGAGATAGCCGCTGGGATTCCAGACGGCGGTCGTTGGTTGAGTGCGACCCAGGCTGTCGATGGCGCGTGACTGGATCGTATAATCGCCACTCTGTCCGGCTTTCCAGTCGTAGCTCCACAGACGCCAGGCGTAGTGCGCCTGGTCGTGGCCGAGCTTGGCAGGACTCCAGGAAGCGCCGGCGTCGGTTGAGATCTCCACCTTCGTGATATCGGCTTCCCCGGCCCAGGCTGCGCCGTGCACGGCGATCTTTCCGGCTTTCAAGCTGGCTCCCTCACTGGGCCCGGAGATCACAGACTTCACGTTCAGAGCGGTAAGTGGATGAGTATCTTCCGGCTTCACAGCATCGCCCGGTTTGACCGGCTGGTTGGGAAAGCGGTAGCCCGGACTCATGAAATTGCCGACGAATTCCGCGTCGAGCAATTTGATCTCGGTGAGCCACTTGCAGGAGGCGGCGCCAATCCAGCCCGGGACGAGCGTGCGCGCGGGAAAGCCGTGATTTTTGGTGAGCGGAGATCCGTTCATGTGGGTGGCGATGAGTGTATCGGCGTCGAGAGCTTTCTCGATCGGGATGCTGCGAATGAAGGGAGGAACTTTGCCGGGAACTTCGTCGAGCCCGCGGAACATCACATGCTTGCCGGTGGGTTTCACTCCGGCACGCTGCAGGACGTCGCGTAAGCGTGGTCCGGAAAAGCGGGCAGTGCTCACCGCGCCTTTGCCCCACTGAATGCCCGGGACTTGAGGGCGATGCAAATTGCGACCGTTGCCGGCGCACTCGAGCGTGTTGACGATGGAGTGGGTCTCGATTTTGGAAAGCTCGGGGAGGCTGAGCGTGAGCGGCTTCTCCACTTCCCCGCTGACCGTGAGTCTCCAATCGTGCGCGTCGAGTTCGCTGGGTTCGTGCATGTGATTGCGCACAAAGAAATGCGGAACCGGAGTGAGCCAGCTGTTGAAGTACTCGACCGGGGTTTCGAGATCGACGAAGCGGAAGGAGCGCAGAATCATTCCGTCTTCGCCGGGAACCGGGACCGATTGTTCCTGCGGGAGAGCCCAGGTCAAGAGGGAGGGCGCTGCGCCCGCAGCGAGCGCCGCTCCGGAAATCTGTTTGAGGAAGTCGCGTCTGGAGTTCATAGTGGTGCTGCAGACAAAAGAACGGCATTTAAAATCTTGCTGTAAATTAAGTTAACACCACCGGCCCGGAAAAGGAGAGTAGCCAAAACCGGACCGGACTCGTGGGATATCGTCCTAAAGATGGAAAGCCTAGGTCGAGGGCGTCAGGCCCCATCTTTGCTGCAGTCGGCGTTCCATCGATTTGAAAACCACGCCATCCACCACGTAGCCGATGGCAATAATCAGAATCATGACGGCGATGACGGCACTCATATCGTTCAAATCGCGTCCCATCATCAGCACTTGACCGAGTCCCAGACTCAGATAGAGCATTTCGGCGGTGATCAGCGAGCGCCAGGCAAAAGCCCATCCCTGCTTCAAGCCGGAAACGATGAAGGGGAGGCTGGCCGGCAACAGTACATACCAGAACAGTTGAAGTCCGCTGGCACCGAGGTTGCGGCCTGCCATGCTGTAGATTTTCGGCATCTGCTTGCGGCCGTCTTCCATCGCCAACGTGACCGAGAGCAACGATCCCATGACCACGACGAAGAGGATGGCGTTTTGGCTGAGACCGAACCAGAGCAGAGCCAAAGGCCACCAGCAGATGCTGGGCAAGCTCTGGAGACTCACGAGCAGGCCGCCCATGGTCTCTTCGAGGAACTTGCTGCTGGCCACACCGAGTCCGAGGATCATGCCCAGAACAACGGAAATCGCGTACCCGATCAAGACGCGCCGCATGCTGACGGCGATGGCGATCACGAAGCTGTGATCTTTGAACCCCGCATACAAAGCGTCACCGACGCCCCACGGCGTGGGAAACAAGTACGGTGGCCAGATCTTCATCTGAGCCAGCAAAGTCCACAGGCCGAGTAATCCGGCGTAAAAGACGATCAGGCGAGCGGCGCGCTTCATGGTTGCCCCTCCGCTGGCACAATGGTTTTCGGTCCCGTGTTGTATTCCTCTTCGAGGGAGCGATTGATTTCTTCGCGCAGTTCGTCGAGAATCTCGCGGGCGGCGCGGGCCACGTCCACATCTTCCAGGGAGCGTGGACGAGGCAGATCCACGGGAAACTCGCGCTTTACCCGGCCGGGACGGAAGGTGAGGAGAGCTACACGATCGCCAAGGCGTATGGCCTCGCGCACATTGTGGGTCACAAAGATAATGGTGCGTCCGGTCTCTGCCCAGATGCGTTCAAGTTCATCGTGAAGCAGGTCGCGAGTCTGAGCATCGAGCGCGGCGAAGGGTTCATCCATTAAGAGAACGTCGGGTTCGGTGGCGAGAGCGCGAGCCAGAGCCACGCGCTGCCGCATGCCGCCGGAAAGNNTTGGGCCGCTGAAACACCATGCCCACACGGCGGCGTAGTTCGGTGACATCCACCTGCAGAATATTGCCGCCATCCAGTACCACCTCGCCGGTCACGCGCGCGCCGCGGATGGTGTCGTTGATGCGGTTGAGCGTGCGCAGGAAGGTGGACTTGCCGCAGCCGGAAGGTCCGACAATGCAGAGAAATTCTCCCGCCTTGACCTGCAAATTGATGTGGTCGAGGGCAAGCATTCGTTCGCCGCTCTGCGTGCGGTAGCTGAGGCAGATGTCAGTGAGGCCGACTTTGGGAATGTCGGCGGAAACTCCGCGGACCAGGCGCACAACCGGAACGCGACCGGCTTTTCCGCGCGCACCACCGATGCGCGCAGGACTTCGAGGATCGACGGGAAGCGGAAGTTGTGCGGGAAAATTGTGTGCGTTGGTGCTCATTGAATGGCCTTCCTTCCCTTCTCTGCCAAGACCTGATTGAGCAACGCCAAATCGTAGAGTCTGGAGAGATCTGGCATCTGGCGGCCGAGGAAGCCGTCATCAAAGGCTTGCTGCGCCGCGGTCGTGAGCGCGCTGTGCAGCGGATCGTAAGTAACCTGCATCCGGGCAAAGGCTTCGTCGAGAACCGCTGGGGGAAGGGCTTTACCGGTCTCGGCCTGAATCTGCTGGTTGAGAAGTTTCTTGGCTTCCGCCGGGTGAGCGTTGATCCAGTCGGTGAGTTCGACGTTGGCCCGAATCCAATTCTTCACCAAGTCGGGATGATTCGTCAGAAACTTCGTGTTGACGACCAACAATCCGATTACGAACTGCCCGTTGGGCCAAAGGGTGCGTTCGTCGAGGAAGAGCCGCCCATTGCCGTCGTGGATCAGGCGAGTAGCCCACGGTTCGGGAGCCCAAGCAGCATCGAGGTCCCGCTTCAGGAACAGGGTGAGCTGATCTGGATTGGCCATGGGGATGATCTGCACATCGCCGCCCTTATCAGTGGTCTTCATGCCGTGGCTCCTCAGCCAGTTGCGCAGGGCCACGTCCTGGGTGTTGCCGAACTGCGGCGAAGCAACGCGCTTGCCGTGAAAATCCTCGGGCTTCTGAATGCCGCTGTCATTGCGCACGATGAGCGAAGCGCCGCCGCTGGCCGCGCCGGCCACCACGCGCACCGCTTCCCCGTTGGAACGGACATAGCCGTTAATCGCCGGGTTGGGGCCGACATAAGTCATATCAATCGCGCCGCCAAACAAGGCTTCAATGGCGGCCGGACCAGCGTTGAAGCTGGTCCATTGCACTTTCACTTGCGGACCCATGGCCTTGTCGAACCAGCCGTTGGCCTTCCCCACCATGGCCTGAGCATGCGTGATGTTGGGAAAGGCGCCGACGCGAATGATGGTTTGCGCCCACCCCGGAATGGCGGCTGCACATAGCGTCAGCAGCCCGGCCAGAAGACGTCTGATCACTTTTGTCCGCCGACCACGACCATGGGCACCACGGTGCTCTTTTCCTTCTTTTTAGCCACGCGCTTGCCCTTGCTGGTGCGCGGACCTGGTTCGGCGATGAGGTCGGCCAGGGTCGTGTGTTCCAGAATGTTGGCTGCGGCATCGCGGACGTCTAGAAATAACTGGTAAAGAGCCCGATGGGGTAGATCGCGGTCAATCAAGGTGCGTAACTGCTCGGCGTCGCCAAAAGGCGCCAGCGGACCATCGATGAGACGCATGATCTCGCTCAAACGAATGTCGCCAGGATCGCGGCGTAACTGGTAGCCGCCCTTGGCTCCGCGCACGCTCTCGACCAAGCGGGCGTTTTTCAGTTCGAGGAGAATCAGTTCCAGAAATTTCTCCGGGAGATTCTCCTCATACGCGACTTCGCGGATCTTTATGGCTCCCTGGTGGTAGTGGCGGGCAAGCATCATCATCGCCTGCAGTGCATAGAGTCCCTTTTGCGATATTTTCATGGTTGGTTGGTAATTATGCCATAAAGTCCATGTCACTAATAGACTTTATTGACGTTAAGGGCATCAGCAACTGGCTCTCCATTCCTCGCGGCAGACAATTGAAGATGAATCGTTTTATTTTCAGCAACTTACTGGAGTTCTTCCGGGGCCGGAGAAGCGGAGATGTGCATTTGATTGCGGCTCAATGTCAGTGGAGTTCCGCAAGCGCGACAGTTTCGTTCAAGACGAGGGATGCAACTCCGGTCCGATGCGCAGCACTTGAAGGGTAATGTTATCGGGGCCGCCCCGCTGCCGAGCCAGCTTCACCAATGCGGCGCAGCATTCGGCCGGGGCATTGCCATTGACCGCGGCCTCAATCTCTCGATCACTTACGACGCTCCAAAGTCCGTCGGTACAGAGCAGGAGATCGTCTCCGTCCTGCAAGGCCAGTCCCTGTTCGGCGCCGTCCACCGCCACGTCTCTTCCCGCTCCTAAAGCGGCGGTCAGGATGTGGCGCTGCGGGTGCTTCTCGGCGTCTTCGGCGCGGACGATACCGCTCTCCACCAGCCTGCCCACGTAGGAGTGATCACGAGTCAGACGCAAGATGCGGGCGTCGCGTACCAGGTAAAGGCGGCTGTCTCCGACGTGCGCAAAAAAAAGCTGCTGGCCGCGGAGTACCAGGGCAGTGCATGTCGTCCCCATGCCATGGAATACAGGATGCTGCTCGGCATAGTCCTGAATGCGCGAATGGGCCGCGGCAAACGACTCCACCAGGGCCGCCTGCGGATCGTCACGGAAGGCCTGATCATAGACTTCGCGAACCGTCTCCACCGCCAGGCGGCTGGCCTCCTGCCCGCCTTCGTGTCCGCCCATGCCATCGGCAATCACTGCCAATCGTCCCTTGCGCCGGAATTCCTCTTCGTCGGCTGGCTCCCAATAGAGGTAGGAGTCTTCGTTGTTTTCGCGCTGGCAGCCCACGTCAGTCAGGCCCGCGACTTCCATTCCGGGTTTCACTTTCGAACAGTCAACGGACATGTCTTGTTAGCTTAACCGTGCAAGTGATGCGAGAAAGCACGAGCCCGGCTCCTTGCTGGAAAAGGCCGGGCCCCCGCTCCGTCCGGCCATTATAGACAAGAGTCGGCACAAAGACGCAAAGTCTGAGCCGGATTCCGAAAAAGAAAAAAGCCGCAACGATCCGCGGCTTTAGTCCTGAACTTGGGGAGTCCGATGCTCAAACTACTTCCCATCATGCTTATCTTTGTAGATCCGCTTGCTCGTGCGATTCTGTTCCTTATTCAGCTGCTTCTGTTCGCCCTTGGTTAGGTGACCATTGTTGGCGGCCATATCGGCTTTTTCCTGGTTGTCGATGTGCTGTTCTTTATTCTCGACGCGCGAGGCCTGTCCCGGCGTCATGGTGCCGTTCTGCACGCCATTCGCGATGCGATCCTGCTGATTCTGCTCGCGGGCATTGACTTCGTTGACGCGAGGATGACCAGGATCCACCTGCCCCGGTCCCGCGCCGGACGTGTTGCTGTTTTGGGTTTGAGCAGCGGCGGCGCCGACAAACATCAGACCGCCCACTGCCAGGACTAAGAGCGACTTCGTAATTTTGTTGATCATGTTGGAACTAAACCCCCGCATCGAAGTTTAGTTGTGGCTTGCTACCGACGCGAATTACGAAGGGGAAAGTCCATCGGAAGAAAGCTGAAACGCCTGAAGGTAACCATCTGCTGGTTACCAAAGTCACGCACAGTTCCCCAGCGCTATTCCTAGGGAAAGCCTTATTTAGCTTGTGCTGCGGTCTTCGCTGCTGGCACCGAGATTGCGACTGGGCCCGGTGCGTCCAGACAGCTGTGCCGCTCGTCGTCACCTTCCAATCCTTTGGATCCGCAGATTAGCCAACCGGCAGGTTCATCGAATCCACTCGCCGTTTCTCACGATTATGAGCAACAGTGAACATCTTTCGTGATCGCGAATCTGACAAGATAGCCTCGGTAAGATTCAAACGTATGTTTAAGACTGTTGTTTAATGTCCCCGTCGAAACAGCTTCGAAGGCAAGCGCATCGGGTGTCCGCGCCCAGGGCTGCGGCTTCAACACGGGAGAAGCTGGTGGAAGCCGCCGGTCACGTCTTCGCCGAGCACGGCTATCAAGCGACCACGGTGCGGGAGATCGTCAAGCGCTCGGGCGCGAATATCGCAGCGGTCAACTATTACTTCGGCGACAAATTAGGTCTGTATACCGAAGTATTGCAGCAATCGGTGCGGGCGGCTCGCGTGGACGCAATCAACAATGCGCTTGATCAGAATGCGCCTCCAGAGGACATCTTGCGGGCGGTCATCAGAGCTCGCCTTCAAAGCGTGGCCGAACCAAATTTGCCGGACTGGCACTTNNTTGTGCAGCCCACGCCGGCGCTGACGCGAGTCGTCAATGAAGTGTCCCGGCCGATCTACAAGCGACTACTCGAACTGATCGGAAGCATCCTCGCTTTGCCTCCCAAGGATGAGAAGACCCGGCTGTGCGCACACAGCGTCATGGGACAAATTCTTGTTTATGTTCTCGCGGTTCCTCTACTAAAGCAACTTTGGCCGGAGTTAGAAATGACACCGGAGCAGGTAGACCGGATCGCTGAGCATATCTGGGACTTTTCGCTGGCATATCTTCGGCAAGCAAATTCTGGTAGTCGGCAAGCGATGGCGCCGAGCAAGAGAGGTCAGAAATGACGGAGCAACAGGTAATCGAGAAACCTCAGGAGCTTCCAAAGCAGGACCAACCGCAACCAGAACCCCAACCAAAACCGCCGCCTGCGCCGGCGGTGGGAAACGTGTCTGAAATAGTCCAGCAATTGAAGCAGGAGCGGGAACGAGCACAGAAAGAAGTCCAAACTTTCGATGCGGCGATTACGGCCTTGGGGAGTACCGGTTCCAATGCGCAGCCACCCCAACCAAACCCGAAATCTGTTCCTGCCGCAGCGCATCCAGGCCAAACAAAACCGCAACCGGCTGCTGTGGCAGGTCAGCCACCCCAACCGAACCCGCAACCCACTCCTGCGGCGGCGAACCCAGCGCAACCAAACCCGCAATCTACCCCAGCGGTAGCGCAGCCTGGTCAAGCAAAACCAAAACCTGCGCCTGCCGATGCGAAGCCGCCCCGCTCGATGGCCCGTCGAATCATTGTTCCGTTGGTTGTCATTCTGATTCTCGCGGCCGTCGGATTTGGTATTTGGAGAGTGTTTTTCTACGTTCCTCCACTACCAGCAAACATTGTCCCGCTCAGCGGTCGAATCGAAGGTGA
>PMXH01000324.1 GCA_003165855.1 Acidobacteriaceae bacterium
GACATCCTACGAGCTAAGGGCCGGACGGAACTGCGTCCGCCCCTTCTTGCATCTTGCTACCCTCACGCCACGGTTAGAAGGTGAACTTCAAGCCTAACTGCACCGCACGGCTGCCGCCCGATCCAATGACAGGATTCGCGGCCGCAACGTCTGGCGTAGCGCATCCACAACCGAACCCGGGTGCAGAAGGATCGTTCAATCCGAACCCGTTCTGCCCACCGTACGGATTCGCGAAGTTCGGATGGTTGAAAATATTGAAGAACTCGGCGCGAAACTGGGCTCGAACCTTTTCACCGAAGTGCCAGTTCTTCGCCACTGAGAAGTCGAAGTTGCGGAAACCGGAATCGCGGAAGAGGTTGCGGCCCATATTTCCAAGTTGACCCAAAGCTGGCGGGATCATGACGGAACTGCCTTGAGCATAGCAACCAAACAGATTCAGAGCCGCCGTTGCTGCGCCAGCGGTGCCTCCGTCCAAGGCTAAAGCTTGCGTAGCGCAGGCTGGGTTTGATGCGCCGAGGAAAAACGGGATCGGCGTTGGACCGGACTTGAAGTCCGAAGGCTTGCCGAAAAAGTTCCAGCGGATGGGGGCGTTGGCGGGTGGGCTGACGGGCAGTGGGCCCGTTCCGCTG
The DNA here is from genome assembly GCA_003165855.1 of Acidobacteriaceae bacterium. Lineage (GTDB taxonomy): Bacteria > Acidobacteriota > Terriglobia > Terriglobales > Acidobacteriaceae > Sulfotelmatobacter. The sequence goes on from PMXH01000324.1 coordinate 630, forward strand.
GCGTCGGTTCCAAGATCGATCGGTCCCCAGGGTTGCCCGCTCTCCAGGGTCACAATGGAATTCAGTTCCCAACCTTCCAGCATTTGCCCGTAGCCGCTCTTGCCGGGAATTGCGTATGTGAGCGAGAGCGTCAAGCGCTGCCGGATATCGAAGTCGCTGGAAGCATATTCCCGTCCAACAGTGGCAGAGTCCTCGGGCAATCCTGCACCGTAGCCGAAGTCCCAATTCGCGCCCACATCATCGAGAGAATGAGAGAACGTGTAACCCGCAACCATGCTCAGGCCGTGATAATTTCGCGAGTTCAACGTGGCCTGCAGGCCGTCATAATTCGAGCGGTAGACGTTCCCCATCTGGAAGATGTTGCTGAGGTAGCCGAACTTGTTCGCGAAAGGCCGGTTCGCCTCCTCGCCGCCAGTACTGTCAGGGGCGCAGTTGACGGGATCGGAGTAACCGGACAGGATGCAAGCGCTGATGGCGGCCGCGGGCCAACCCGAACCCACAGGCGGCTGATTGATATCCCGAATCCCCGTCAGATTCGTCCCATGATTTCCCACGTATCCAACTTCCAGGGAAAGATTCGGCGTAAACGCGTGTTGCAGGTTCAAGGTCCAGTTCCACACGTGGGGTGTGGTGATGTTGCGGTCCACACTCATAATGGGGCAGGGATTGTTGAAACAATTGAGCGTAGCGGTGCTGACGTTGGCCCCGTAGAGAGGTATGCCGCTGTCCCATTGCGGCATGCCAGGTGGAATCGCCAGATTGCCGGCCGTGATCGTGCCTCCAGCCGTGTCGCCTCCGGCGTCGATGATGGCTCCCGTGGGAACGTTATTCAGGCCAAATGCGTTGTTGAAGGCCAAGAGCGCTTCCCAATTGATGGTTTCGTACACCAGGCCCACTCCGCCTCTTAACACCGTGTTGCCTTTGCCCGTCGCATCCCAGGCAAAGCCCAAGCGCGGGGCAAAGTTTTTGTGGTCGGGGTTGTAAGGACCGCTCACGCCATTCTTTCCAGCCTGGATCAGTCCGGTGGCCGAGTTAGGATCGAAATTGCCCAACTGGTTGTTAGCTTCCGAGATCACGGAGTTGTATTCATACCGCAAGCCGTAGTTAATGGTGAGGGTCCTGGTAGCCCGCCAGTCGTCCTGGACGAAGAGTCCGTAGGCCCAGTTGTGGATCTGCCGCCTGGGATCGCCCACTTGCACCGACGCCTTGAACGGATCGCCTGCGAAAAAATCTTCTAACTGAGTAGATGCCGGTAAAGCGACGCCCCCCAGGAACGTGATGCTGCCTCGGGCGTTGCCAAACGCGCCGCCGCTCACTTCATTGCGATGAAGTTCGCCGCCGAGTTTAAATGCATGCTTCCCTCTGTTATAGGCAACGTGGTCGATGATCTGAGTGATGGAATCCGGCCCCTGGAATTTAGGCCACTTGAAGGCACCGAGACCGGGCACGAACGCTCCGGCAAAGCCAATGCGCGGCAATCCCCCCGTGAAGGGTCCGCTCACCCCTGTGTTCAGGTCATACGCCGACGCGGGCGTGTTCAAGTCGCCCGGCAAGGTGGGCTGGTAGAGCCGGTTGTAACCGACCCGCGCTTCATTCACCCAGTTGGCGTTAGGCGTCCAAATCCAGTTTCCTCCCAACACCTGAGCGCGAGTATGGATGTCGGACCGCCATTTGGATTGCAGCTCCGGAAAATCCTCCACCGTTCCAGTGTCGTTGCCGTAAAAGTAAAAGCCGCTCACGCTGTTGCGTTCATTCAGGTTGTAGTCCACCTTGCCGATCGCGTTATCAACGCCAACATTGTTGGGAAATCCCTGCACGACGTTGATGCTTTGCGTGTTGTTCGTGGGGAAGCCTGAGCCGTTGCAACTCACTGCGGCGGTAGCGCCAGTACCGGTAACGCTGCAGCCCGAAATCAACTGGCTGGCTGCACTAATCGGAACGTTGTTTGCCAATAGATCGTCAATCGCATTCGGAATGCTGTTTGCACAGTCGCCGGCCACGGAAGTGCAAGTCGGCGTTGGCGGTGTAGGAAACGACGCCATCGATGGCGTGGTGACGCTGTACGAGTTTCCAACGTCGTAGCGCTGGCCTTCGTAGGCACCGAAGAAGAATGCTTTGTCTTTGATAATCGCGCCGCCGAGACTGCCACCAAACTGTTCCAAGGTCCGGGAAGTCTTCGCCGCCGGAGAAGCGTTGAAGTAGTTGCGCGCGTCCATCGCGCCATCGCGCCCGAAGGCGAATGCTGTGCCGTGGATCGAATTCGTTCCCGACTTCAATCCCACATTGATGATCGCGCCCGGCTTCCACCCGTATTCAGCCGGCGGATTCTCCTGAACGTTAAACTCCTGGATCGCATCGATGGGCAGGATGGTCGCGGAATCTCCCGCGATGCCGGCGCCGTTAATGATGCCTTGCCCCGAAAACGGCTCGCTGTTGAATAGGCCTTCGACGAAGTAGGCGTTGTCTTCCGCACGCAGGCCGTTCGTGCTGGTGGTGGAAAATCCGCCGCCGGGATAGCGCATCACGCCGGGACGAAGCTGCAGCAGGTTCTCGTAGTTACGCCCGTTCAAGGGCAGGTCGTTGATTTCCTGGTTGCTCAACGTTCCTCCCAAGGTGGAGGAAGTGGTGTTGACTAAGGGGACGTCTTCCTGCACGACGACGATTTCTGAAACCTGGCCGGGCTGCAGAGTGAAATCCACACGAACGTCGGTCGCGACCTCAATGCCGAGGTTGGGCCGCTCCGTCGACTTGAATCCCTTGGCTTCGACATGGATCTTGTAAGTTCCCGGCGTCAAGTCGGCAGCCACATAGTCTCCGGACGCGTCGGTGGTGAGGGTTCGCGAAGTGCCGCGCTGCGTGTCGGTGACTACCACGGTTGCGCCGGCAACGGAGGCGCCACTCTGGTCGGTAATGCTGCCCAGCACGCGTCCAGCGGTGGATTGCGCCCGCGCAGGCAGACCCATGAGACCCAGGGCGAGAACAAGAAGAGCAATAACAACAGGGTTGGTTAAAGTCGTCTTGTGACCCGCGGACAGGGCGGTGCGAAATGTCATCGGAACTCCTCCGTTTGTCTGGTCCGACAGCCATACCATTGCCGCGCGAATGAAGTCAAGGGAATTCTCCCGGATCGCCCCTCCCCACGCCCCACAGGAACTTGATTGGTAAAGTCCGCAGGAGAATACTTCACCCATAACCAAGCTGGTGAAATCGGCTTTTTGAGAAGGACTTGCATTCCCCGAGCCTGAAGAGTATCGTCCTAGCTGTCATACCACCATACCAAGAGACCGTGCATGCTCGCCTCCCACTCCAAGACCGCAGAAACAAATCCGCAGCCTTTGGACCTGCGGTATAGTAGCCAGACCATCGCTAGTTCCCCCAAACTGGCTCGTGCGGGAGAAAACCCTGTGTACAAAGTTGTGCGAACCTCGCGTCTGTACGAGCAGATCGTCCAGCAGATTGAAGACTCGGTTCTCAATGGCTCGCTGAAACCCGGTGACCAGCTTCCCGCCGAACGGGACTTGGCGCAACGTCTCGGCGTCAGCCGCACTGCCGTGCGTGAAGCAGTGAAGGCGCTCCGCGAAAAGGGTTTGGTCGAAGCCTATTCCGGCCGCGGCACCTTCATTACTGACGGAACCTCGCAGGCAGCGCGCCAATCGTTCGACCTCATGGTGAAGATCGGCCAGCAGGAAGGTGCGCCGCATCTGGCGGAGCTACGCTTGATCCTGGAACCAGGAATTGCCGCCTTGGCTGCGGCGCGGATTGAAGAACCGGAACTCGTGGCCTTGCGGGAGACCGTCGCCGTGATGGATCGGGCGCAGAAAGATCCCGGAGCCTACATTGAAGCCGACTTGGACTTCCACCTCGCGCTCGCCGAAGCGGCCGCCAATCCGCTGATTCTTTCGCTGATTGATTCCATTGTCGGACTGCTGCGGGAGCAACGCATAAAGATCTTTAACGTCGAAGGCGGACCGCAGCGCGGGCAACTCCATCACAAACGCATTCTCGAGGCCATGGAGCGGCACGATCCCGAGATGGCTCGCAGCGCGATGCATGCCCATCTCGAGCAAGTACGCCAGGATTCACAGGTTTCTTCCGCCGGCAGATCTTCCGGAAAACACGCGCCGGCCGGTTCCAGGATTACTGCGTGACTAAGTCCGTGCGTAGATCACCGCATAGCTCTACTGCCTAGCGTCACTGCGCAACCAGATTCGGAGGTTCGGTAGGGATGGCGAAACTCGGGTTTATCGGTTTGGGAGTCATGGGCAGCCAGATGGTCAACCGGCTGCTGAGCAAAGGTCACACCGTCATCGGTTACAACCGCACCCGCTCCAAGGCGCAGTGGCTGGTTGAAAAAGGGATGCAGTGGGCCGACTCACCGCGCGCGGTTGCGACCGCCTCCGACTTCACCTTCGCCATGGTTACTAACGCCGCGGCCATCGCTTCCATCACTGAGGGTCCCGACGGAATGCTGGCAGGCTTAAGCGCGGGCAAGACTTTCATTGATATGAGTACGGTGAGTCCCACCGTGAGCCGCGCGCTGGCCGCAAAGGTGCGGGAAAAAGGCGCGGACATGGTCGACTCGCCGGTCTCCGGCAGCGTGATCACGTTGCAGGAAGGTAAGCTATCCGTGATGGTGGGCGGGCGGCGCGAAACCTTCGAAAAGATCAAGCCGTTGCTGCTCGATATTGGACCGAAAGTTACGCACGTGGGGGACAATGGTCTGGCGCTGGCCATGAAGATCGCGGTGAACCTCAGTCTCGCGGTGCAGATGCTGGCGTTTTCGGAAGGAGTTTTGCTGGCGGAGAAGAGCGGCATCGCACGCGAAACCGCCGTCGACGTCCTCACTCACAGCGCAATCGCATCGCCCATGATTCAGTACCGCGGACCCTTCGTGCTGCAGCAACCGGAAGAGGCGTGGTTCGACGTCAACATGATGCAGAAGGATATGGTCCTCGCCATGGATTTAGGACGTCAGCTCGACGTGCCCTTGCCTTCGACCGCCGTAAGCAATGAGATTCTCACCGCAGCGCGCGGCATGGGCTGGACGAAATACGACTTTGCCTGCATGTTTGATGTGCTGGCCGCCATGTCAGGCGTGACGACGCCGGTCACCGCCGGAGCGAAGAAGAAATGACAACTGCCACTTCCAACCCCGAAACTAGCAGCGCAGCCGCCACCGAAAAGGAAAAGTGGCTTCGCGCCTATCGCCAAATGGTGAGCATCCGCCTCTTTGAAGAGCAGGTAAACGAGGTCTATACCCGGGCGCTCATGCCGGGACTTGCCCACTTGTACAGCGGTGAAGAAGCCGTCGCGGTGGGGATCTGCGAAGCACTGCGCATCGACGACTACATCACCAGCACGCACCGCGGCCATGGACACTGCCTGGCCAAAGGGGCGTCGCCAGATCGCATGTTCGCCGAATTGCTGGGAAAAGAAGCGGGCTATTGCCGCGGCAAGGGCGGATCGATGCACATCGCTGATCCCGCGACCGGCAACCTCGGCGCCAACGCCATCGTCGGCGGCAGCGTGGGCATCGCCACCGGGGCGGCGTTCTCCGCCAGAGCCCTGGGCACGGACCGCGTCGCAGTTTGTTTTTTTGGAGAAGGCGCGCTGGGCCAGGGGTCGCTCTACGAGGCGATGAACCTGGCGCAGTTGTGGAAGCTGCCCGTGATCTATGTCTGCGAAAACAATCTCTACAACGAGTACACGCACTACACGGAAACCACCGCCGGCAGCATTCTCGGCCGCGCCACCGCCTTCGGACTGGAAGCTGCGAGCGTCGACGGGCAAGATGTGCGCGCTGTGAATGAAGTTGCGACGCGGCTGGTAAAACGCGCGCGCTCCGGAGCTGGACCGGCATTCCTGCAGTGCGATACTTACCGTTACAGTGGGCATCACGTCGGCGACATCAATCGCGAATACTACCGTTCCAAGCAGGAAGAGCAGCACTGGAGGACCGACCGCGATCCCATCAAGGTTTTATCGAAATGGTTGCTCGAGCAAGGCTATGCTGACGCCGCAGCTCTCGATGGAATTACTTCCGAAGTTCGTGCCCTGATGGAAGCAGCTGTGAAGTTCGCCATTGCCGCGCCTTATCCTGGTGTGGACGAAGTGGAGAAGCACGTCTATGCCTGAACGCGAAATCACATTTGCGCAAGCGGTGCGCGAGGCCCTGGCCGAGGAAATGCGCCGCGACTCCCACGTCTGCATCTTCGGCGAAGATGTCGCCGAGGCCGGCACGCCGTTTAAGGTTCTCTCTGGATTAGTCGAAGAGTTCGGCGCCAAGCGTGTGGTCGATACTCCGATCTCTGAAGCCGGATTCACGGGCGTAGCCGTGGGCGCTGCCATGACGGGAATGCGTCCCGTTGTCGACATCATGTTCGGCGACTTCATCACGCTCACCATGGATCAAATGGTCAACCAGGCGGCGAAAGTGCATTACATGTCGGGCGGGCACTGGCGAGTCCCGATGGTGATGCGCACCACCCTGGGCGCGACGCGGCGATCTGCCGCGCAGCATTCACAGTCGCTCCACGCCTGGTTCAGCCATGTGCCGGGGTTGAAAGTGGTTTTGCCCTCGACGCCTTATGATGCGAAAGGCCTCTTGAAGACGGCCATCCGCGACGAGAACCCGGTGATCTTTTTTGAAGACAAGATGATGTACAAGCTGAAGGGGCCGGTTCCGGAAGAGGACTACACCATCCCACTGGGCGTGGCCGATGTGAAGCGCGCCGGTGACGACATCACGCTGGTCGCCACCAGCAGCATGGTGCAAGTCGCGTTGGGGGCGGCGATTCTGCTGGAGAAAGAAGGAATCAGCGCGGAGGTGGTCGATCCGCGGACGACATGGCCGCTGGATGAAAAAACGCTGATCGACTCGGCGAAAAAGACCTCGCGGGTGATCGTGCTGGATGAGGGTTACGGACGTTATGGGGTCACTGCGGAGCTTGCGGCCGTGATCGCCGAAGGTGCATTCTACGATCTGGACGCACCGGTGAAGCGAATGGGCGCAATGCACGTCCCCATTCCCTTTTCTCCACCGCTTGAGGACGTGACGGTGCCGACGGAGCAAACGGTATTTGATGCGGCAAGACAGCTTTGCGGAAAAGCTTGAGCGAAATCGACTAGAACGCGTCGTAGAGACGTAGCTAGCTGCGTCTTTGCGCTCAGCGTTCCGAATGTTGGCGAGAGAGGCGTTGCAAGCAACGTCTCTACAGGAGGTTTTTATGGGATTAAAAACTCACGGAACCATGGCAGTCGATTGGGAACAGCGCATTGACTTCGATCGCCTGCGCCGCGAGCGTCTGGCGAAGGCCAAGGCCCTGCTCGCGAAGTCCGAGATGGGCGCGTTGCTTTGTTTCGACATGAACAACGTGCGCTACCTCACCTCTACGCACATCGGCACCTGGGCGCAGGACAAAGCCAACCGCTTCACGCTGTTGCCGCAGAATGACGAGCCCATCCTGTGGGATTTCGGCTCCGCCGCCAAGCATCATCAATTGAATTGCCCGTGGCTCGACGGCCGCTCGCACTCTGGAATTTCCATGCTGCGCGGCGCCATGACGCCGCAGATGGGACGCGCCGAAGATGTCGCCAAGAAGATTCGCATCGAACTCGAAATGCGCGGCCTGCACAAAGAACCGGTCGGCATCGACATCATTGAACTGCCTGTTCTCTTCGCGCTGCAACGCGAGGGCATCACGGTAATCGACGGCCAGGCGCTTATGTCGGAAGCCCGTGTCATAAAGACGCAGGACGAAATCTCTCTGCTCAACACTTCCGCGATGATGGTTGACGCCGCCTACGACGAGTTGTATCGCGCCATGAAACCCGGAATGCGCGAGAATGAAGCGGTCGGCTTGGTCAGCAAGGTTCTTTACGATCTCGGCTCGGAATATGTCGAAGCGGTGAATGCAATTTCGGGCGAGCGCTGCAATCCGCATCCGCACGTGTTCTCCGACCGCGTGCTGCGTCCCGGCGATCCCGTCTACTACGACATTTTGCATTCCTACATGGGATACCGCACCTGCTACTACCGCTGCTTCACCGTGGGCTACGCTTCGCGCGCCATGGTCGATGCCTACAAGCGTTGCCGCGAATATCTCGACGCCGCCATTGAACTGGTGCGTCCGGGCCGCACCACCGCGGAAATAGCAGCGGTCTGGCCGAAGGCGCAGGATTTCGGCTTTAAGAATGAAGAAGACGCATTCGCGCTGCAATACGGCCACGGCATCGGCCTCGCCATCTGGGAGAAGCCGGTGATCAGCCGTTTGGTTTCGTTCGAACATCCGGTCACCATCGAGCCGGGCATGGTTTTTGCCCTCGAAACCTTCTGGCCCTCGACCGACGGCTGGAGCGCGGCTCGCATTGAAGAAGAAATTGTCGTCACCCCGACCGGACACGAAGTGATCACCCGCTTCCCGGCGGAAGAACTTCTGGTGGCGGGATCGCACTATGTCACCGTGAACGGGCCGTTACCCACCGTTCGGGAGACTGAAGCTCCGCCCAGCGAGCATGTGCTGGATATGATCGAAGCCAGCGCGAAAACTGAGCGGGTAGGAGTTTCGGGCTGAAGGCCATAGCAGAGCCCTTCCCCCATAAAAGACTATGGCCTTCAGCGTTGTTATGCCCGCCCTCGAGATGGCGCAGGAAACCGGCAAGCTCATTGCTTGGCGGAAGCAAGAAGGCGATCGCGTCACCAAAGGCGAACCGCTCCTCGAAGTAGAAACCGATAAAGCCGTACTTGAAGTGGAAGCGCCCGCTGACGGCATCCTCGCCGGAATCACGGCGCAGGCTGGCGCCGATATTCCCGTAGGGCAGACCATCGCGTGGATTGTGGCCCCCGGCGAAAAGCCTCCCACGGAAAGTGAATCTGCTACTACCGCTCCTGCGGCTCGAGGAAAAACGGAATCGCATGCTGCGCCGGTTGCTGCCGCCAAGGCCGAGCCTTCTTCCGTTCAAGGCGCAAGGATTTCCCCGAAGGCGCGGCGTCTCGCGAAAGAGTTGGGCGTGGAGATTGCCACCGTGCGTGGTTCTGGCCCCGGCGGCGAGATTCTTGCGTCCGACGTGCAGGCTGCAGCCGCGCCCGGCGCGGCTGGTGCTAAGCAATCAGGTAGCATCGAAATCCCCAGCACTCTTGGCCGCTTAATGGCTGAGCGCACCACGCAAAGCTGGACCACCGTTCCCCACTTCTTCGTTACGCGTGAAATCGATGCCAGTGCGCTGAACGAATATCGGGAAAAGCTGGTGGCCGAGATCGAGCGCACGCACAACATCCGCATTACGCATACCGATCTGCTGGTTGCACTGGCGGCGCGCGTTTTGCTCAAGCACCCTCGATTGAATTCGAGTTGGACCGCGGAAGGCATTCGACTTCACGACCACGTGAACATGGGCGTGGCCATTGCAGTGAACGATGGCGTGGTCGCGGCCGTAATCCCCAACGCTCACGTCGCGACCCTGGCGGAAATTGCCACGCAGCGTCGCGACGTGGCCGAGCGCGCTCGCGCAGGAAAGCTGCGCCCCGCCGACATTGCCGACGCCACGTTCACTATCAGCAACCTCGGCATGTATCACGTAGACCAGTTCAGCGCGATCATCACCCCGCCGCAGGCGGCAATTCTCGCAGTGGGCAGCATTGCGAACCGTGTCGTTGCCGTAGATGGCAAGCCCGTCGTCCGGCCGATAATAACGCTGACTCTATCCTGCGATCACCGCGCCGCCGACGGCGCCCGCGCCGCCATGTTCCTCAACGACCTCGCCGAAGCTATCTATGACCCCGGAGAACGCCTGGCTTAACCTATGTCTCGGCTCCTCGTTTTGTGCCTAGGCGTCTTCGCTACTGCTTCCTTCGCGTTCGCCCAAGGTGGTCCACCTTATTACACGAACGATCCTGGCACGCCCGGCCACCTCAATTGGGAAATCAATGTCGGCTACATGCCCTTCTTGTATAGCAACCAATCCGTCTCACACACTCCCGACCTCGATATCAATTTCGGCGTTGGCGAGCGCATTCAACTTACGTATGAAAATGCCTGGTTGCGCGTTCACAATCCTTCGGCCCCGACAGAGTTTGGTGCAGGTCAGTCCAATCCGGGCGTGAAATGGCGTTTTTACGACGCGGGAGAGTCCGGCCTTAACATCTCGGTCTTTCCCCAGCTTTTCCTCAACAATCCCGACGACGCCGTCCGCCGGGGCATCACTCCGGCTAGCGATACGTTCCTGCTGCCCGTCGAATTCTCCAGGAAACTTGGCCCTGTCGATGTGGACTACGAAATTGGCTACCAGTTTGTCCACAAGGGACCGGACGGCTGGCTCACCGGCCTCGTAGTCGGCCACGATTTCACGCCAAAGCTCGAAGGGGACATAGAACTCTACGCCCAAGGAACGTTCCGTCCTTCCGAAAGCCAGCCCACGATAGACTTCGGTGGCCGCTACAAAATCCGCCCTTCAGTTATTCTCCTCGTTATGGCCGGACGCAGCCTTGAACCCGCCCGCAGCAATCAGTCCTATTTCCTGGGTTATTTCGGGCTTCAATTCCTGCTGTCCAGCAAGCCCCACAAATCGGAATGACCCTGCCAAGGCGACACGCTTAGTCAGACTTCATGTCCCGTTTGCCACTGCGGCACCAGCAAGCAAGGACCGCAGCGCAAAACTTGTAGACTGAGGTGGCATGCCATTTCTATTCGGCCAAAGAATAACTGACGCCGTTTTCAACACGTTCTTCTTCCTGCTCGTATGCTTCGTGCTCTTATTGTGTGTTCAATCTCTCGCACAACAGGCGGATGGAAGGACCTCTCCGATACCCGACGCCCCGAAATCGAGCATCACCGAGGCAAAAGGCTTCTTTGTCCGCTGGGCGGAGTTTTACCACCAGGACTGGTGGGGGACACCGGCTTCCTCGCCAGCCCCGGCTCGCCGCGGCCTTCCCTCGCCGCTGGATTCGCCACCGTTTCCCAACTCAGATTGGTCGTATGGCGGTTCACCCGTGATTGGCGAGCCGGACACGAACAGCTATCCGCTGATGACCGCCATCAACCAGGCCCGCAGCCGTACCAAGATTTACGGATGGGTTGATCCGACGCTGAACTTCAGCAACTCCTCCCATAGCAATGCACCCGAAGCGAACGACGTCTACTCGAATCGCTTTGAGCTGAACCAGTTCGTCCTCTACGCCGAGCAGTTGCCCGATTCCGTGCAACGCGATCACATCGACTGGGGCTACCACCTCACTGCCCTCTTCGGCACCGATTATCGCTACACCACCGGGAAGGGCTACCTGAGCGGCCAGTTGCTGAACGATCATCGTCAATACGGCTTCGATCCCACTCTTGAGTATGTCGATGTCTACATTCCCCAGGTTGCGCAGGGCATGAATCTGAGGCTGGGCCGCTTCATCTCCGTGCCCGGCATCGAGGCCCAATTGGCGCCGAACAACTACATCTTCAGCCACTCCCTGCTTTATGCGATTGACCCGTTTACCGACACCGGTTTAATTGCGACGGTTAAGCTGAACGACCAGTGGCTGGTGCAACTCGGGATTACCGTTGGCCATGACGTTGCCCCGTGGACACCGGATGCGAAACCTTCCGGCACGGCCTGCCTGAGTTATACGACCAAATCGGTGAATGACAATTTCTACGTCTGCGCCAACGGGATCAACAACGGCAAGTATGCTTACAATAATCTGCAACAGTATGACGCCACCTGGTATCACAAGTTTTCGAAGACGGTGCACATGGCAACTGAGTCCTGGTACATGTATGAGCGCGACGTGCCCGCTCTGGGAGGCGATATTCAGCCGGAAACAGGTGCGAACGCCGCGTATTGCCCGAGCGGAGAACAACGTTGCACCGCTCCCGAATACGCCATAGTCAACTTCCTGCAGAAGGAACTCTCAGTGCATAACTTCCTGTCGTTTCGCAGCGATTTTCTCGACGACAAGAAAGGCCAGCGTACGGGCTACGCCACCAGATACTCAGAGAACACGATCATGTGGTGTCATTGGATCGGCTCAACCGTGCAGTTGCGTCCGGAATTGCGTTTTGAGCGTGCCTGGGATCAGAAAGCTTACGACAACGGGCGGGAGCATAATCAGGTTACAGTGGCGAGCGACCTGATTTTCCATTTTTGACCGGAGCCGTTTCTGATCGGGGAGCTTGGACAAACTTCGATTGGTAAGTTAGCTCGTCTTAGGTGGGTTGTCGGAGATTCGAATCGAGAAGTTGACGGTGATTCTGGCTTTGGTCTCGACCGGCTGTCCGTTCTGAAGGTAGGGCTTGAAGCGCCACTGGCGCACTGCTTGCTGCGCCGCCGTGGTCAGGACGGAGGGGCCGCTGATCACCCGCAGGTCTTCGATGGTGCCGTCGGCGCCGACCACGGCCTGCAATACTACCGAACCCTGAACCCTCGTGTGCTGTCCGAGCAAGGGATACGTCGCATCGACAGTCTGCTGCCGTGCTGTAATGCTTGCGGGAGAAACACGCTCGCGATCGGCCGCGTTCGTCGGCAAGCTCACCAATGATGTGGCGTCTTCCGAGATGCGGTTTGAATCGCCGAGTATCTGCACTCTCGCGACATTGCTTCCGGGACGAACGATGCGGTGTGTGTCGCCTGCAACCACTTCGACNNACCACCGGCGAGTCTGGGTTCACAGAGTCTGGGTTCACAGAGTCCGGCTTAGGAGCTTCGCTGTGCGACGGATCTGTGGCGGATGCGGCGGACGTCTTTGGAGTAAGGTGATTCTTTGCGGTCGCGGCTTTTGCCGAGGATACCTGGCGGGCTCCGGCAGGTACAGCCCCCGAGTGCGCTCTCGGAACGCTTTCCGAGCTAGCAGCGTCGGATTCCATCACTTCGTCCGAGCCGAACCAGAATTCGCGGTCCTTCACCAGGACAACGGCCAGGGCAACCAGCAGAAGAACGAGTGCGACCTGCAACCGGCGAAGTTGCTGGGTTGCGAGACCCGCTTGAGGCCCTGCATGCTCGATTCTTGGATTCAGCTCCAGCATTTCGTGTCTTTCAATCCGCGCCGGTGGTCACGCCGCGAAATAGCCCTCTACCAAGAGTGCCGATCACCAGGCACCAATATCCTCAGCCCGTGACCGCGCTATGGCAATGGCACGATCTGGGGGGACGTGGCCCAAGCGTGCTACAAGGCGAATGTCCGGCCGCCATCGATTGATTGTGACCGACGGGGGGACAATGGCGACGGCCACGTTGCAAGAGGTTCTCCTCAAGACGCAGTGGCGACGTTCGTCACCGACGAGATGGCTCGGGCAAATTCGAAAGTGGCTAGGATCGCACTTTCGTGGGCCAACCGATTTCCGAGTGATCTCTCGGTCCGTAGCTGATCGACCGGTCGATTCTGCGAGGCCCGACCCCGAACAACCGAAGCTCAACTCGTCGTGATCGTCGGCTTCGGTGCAGTTTGTTTCCTTCTTCCACCGGGGAATATAATCGGGCGGCCCAATGT
>PMXH01000255.1 GCA_003165855.1 Acidobacteriaceae bacterium
TACGGCTTGACCTGACTTCCTGGATTCCACCACCAGATGAGCCGCTGGGTTTTCCAAGTCGTTGGAGCGCGCATACACCTGACCATCGCGCACCACGTAGTCGGGGATAAACTCGGCGAGGCGGACTGTAGTGTCCGCATCCAGCGGAAGAGTCTCGCCCAGACCAACCGTAATGTCCTTAGCCCCCTGGCCATCGCGGGGCGTAGCGGTGAGCAGCAGTCTGTCGACCTTTCCAGTCTTGCCGTAGCTCGCCTGGTAAAAACGTACGCCACGATAAACCAGTGGATCGTTGACGACGATCTGCTTGCGCAGCACCACTTGCTCGTTCTTGACAACCGCCAGATCGGACCACCAGCGTTTCGGGGAGCCGTCGGCATAGTTCTCCTGGCCGGCCCCGTCACAGCGGACGGCAAAAGGCAGGGCGCGTTTGCTGCCGTTCTGCGACTCCACCTGGCTCGACTGTTGTCCGCGACTCAGAGTAAGGAATCCGCGCCAGCCATATAGCGCATCGACGATGCCCCCGAGAAAAATCAGCAGCAGGCTCGCGTGCACGATATAAACCGCCATCTCAGAAAAGCGGTGGCGCTCGCCGAAGAGAGAGAAACTGCTCGGGTGTACGATCCTCTCCGGCCCGAAACCTGCCTTCTTGAACACCCGCTCTGCGACGCTCAAAGCTGCTTCTTCATCTTGAATCGGAATCAGCACATGGCCCGGCAACGCCTTGCGGAAAGTCTCATCGGGACTCTTATAGGGACGCGAGAAATATCTCCAGGCATTGGGGAAGCGCTGGATGGAAGCCGCAATGATGCTGAAACTCACCAGGGTCAGCAGCAAGACGAACCACCAGGCATGAAAGACGTCGGTCAATCCCAATCCGTCGAGCAGACGGAGCACTTGTGGCGAATAGGCCCGCTGCATCTCGTCCGCATCGGTCGCGGGACGCTGTAGAATTACCGTCCCCGCCGCCGAGATAATGACGACGAGAATGAGTAGAATGACTCCGGTCTTGATAGCGGCGAGAGTTTGCCAGATTTTCCGAGCTAGTGAGTGGACGGTGGTCCCCATGTAGTTCCCCTTCCCCGCCTACAGAAAGCACGTTTCGCGCCATTGCCGAATAATTGGGGAAGTTGCTGAAATTCCTGAGATTGAGCCCGCTTGGGCTGAAGATTCCAAGGGTGCGCTTTGAGCCAAATCACACAGCGGATTGGAGTTCTGCGGGAATTTGGCGCAGATTCTTGACGCCGGCAAGGATGCCGCGAAGCAAGCGGATTTCGCGGGAACGACTTCCCTCAGAGGATTCCACGCGACACAGATCACGTCTGGATGTGATTGATGTCACAGGGGAAATGGGCTCCCGACTCATCCGATCCCACTCGAGGCTGGAGGCGGTCTTGGAGCCCAATTCCCTTGCTACGGACTCGCTTCGGCAGTGGACTACAGTGACTTGGGTCATTTTGACCATTCACTGTGGCAGAAGCCCCCATCATGATTAAGCTTGCAACCAATGAATCTCCGAATGGAGTTACACTCGATCTCCAACTGATTTTGTTGCAATCTGTTACAAGGATTGTTTAGAAATCTAGCAGGCCGGAGAACTAAGGCGAGATGCGTGCAAAAGAGACTTCGGAGGCAGGCGTGGCACCGGCGATAGGATCGTTCAAATTGAATTCCATGAAAGCTCACTGGCTAAGCGCAATCGGCTGCCTCGTCGCGGTATTCGTCCTGGTTGGTCCTGTTTCCGCCGCGAAACATCCAGTGCCGCTCGACCCGAAGGCCGATCCCTCGACCTGCGTCGCCTGCCATGAAGACAAGACCAAGGGCAAGTCGGTTCATTCCGCGATCGCTATGGGCTGCACGAGTTGCCATGAGATCCGCACCGTAAAAGACGTAACCCACATCAAGCTGATCACAACGACTCCTTACGCTCTCTGTTTTACCTGCCACGCGGACAAGAATGCCGTCGATATAAAAGGCAAGGTTCATCCCCCGGCAGTGCGCGACTGTTTGAAGTGTCATGATCCGCACTCCTCGGACAATAAGAATCAGTTGTTGAAGCCCGAATCAGGGGATGCAAAGGAAAACCTCTGCTTGAGCTGCCACAAGACCGGGCTGAACGTTCCCGAGAAAGGCAGCCGGCATGCGGCCCTCGATATGGGCTGCGATACCTGNNCTGCAGAAGGCGCACCAGAACCAGCCGTTCGCCACGGCTAATTGCGTGAGCTGTCACGATCCGCACGAATCTGCCGCTCCCAAGCTGATGGCGCAATTCATGCATCCGCCCTTCGCCGACAAACAGTGCGAAGTCTGTCATGCTCCGGCCAAGGATGGAAAAGTGGTACTCACACAGGCCGATGCCAAATCGCTATGCGTGACCTGCCACGACGATAAAGCCAAGCTCATCGACACCGCCAAAGTGCAGCATCCCGGGGCGGCGGGCGATTGCACCGACTGCCATAGCCCCCACGCCAGCCGCCA
The DNA here is from genome assembly GCA_003165855.1 of Acidobacteriaceae bacterium. Taxonomy (GTDB): domain Bacteria; phylum Acidobacteriota; class Terriglobia; order Terriglobales; family Acidobacteriaceae; genus Sulfotelmatobacter. Next base: position 2,476 of record PMXH01000255.1, read on the forward strand.
GCCGGGGCTTCCCAAGACCAACGCGGTCGATATCTGCCTGGGCTGCCACACTGATCAGGCCGAGCAGTCGAAGAAGCACGTGCTCCATCAACCCGCTTTTGGCCAGGGCTGCGCCACCTGCCACACTCCCCACGGCGGCGACAACGATCATCT
>PMXH01000368.1 GCA_003165855.1 Acidobacteriaceae bacterium
GTGTTTGCCATGACTGCTTTCTTGAACCGTAATTTTGTAATTTGGTAATCGAGTAATTTGGTAATTTGAAACCGTTCTCTTCGGTTCTTAAATTACCAAATTACCCGATTACAAAATTACTAAATCGCCCTCACGCCCGCTCCAACTGGGCATACTTCTCCACCAGCTTCTTCAAGCCGAAGCGAGGAAATTGTACAGTAATCTTGGCTTCTTCGCCTTCTCCTTCCCGCTGATAGACCGTTCCTTCGCCGTATTTTGGATGGCGGACCCTTTGGCCGGGGCGGAATCCGCGCTTGCCGGTGGGTTCTTCGACCGGCGTCTTAGGGACGGTGAACTTCTTGCCTCGCGAGGCGAAAAACTCGGCAATGTTTTCGATGGAGTTGTAGGGTTTGGCCGGAGCCGTGGGCTTTTGACGGTTGGCCTGAACCGAGCCGCGCTTCCAGCTTGCGCTCTGGTCTTCGTCTTCGTAGGAATAGTGAGTGTCGGCTGCGTCGTAGGCTGCGGGGCTTCGCCCCGCCGGGCGGCCGGGGGCGGCCGTCCCCACATAACTTGTGCTAGCACTCGGCGTGCGGCGCCGGCCTAGCTCCTCGATCAGCGGAGCCGGAACTTCTTCCAGGAATCTTGAGGGGACGCTGGCTTCGGGAAGATCCGTGCCGTATCTGCGGCGGTAAACGGCACGGGTCAGGATGAGCTGATTCATAGCGCGGGTCATGCCGACGTAACACAGCCGACGTTCTTCCTCGACTTCATCGGGCTGGAGCATGGTGCGCGAGTGCGGGAACAAGCCTTCTTCGAGTCCGCTGAGAAAGACCAGGGGAAACTCCAGGCCCTTGGCCGCATGCAGGCTCATCAGCGTAATCTGCGAGCGCTCGTCATAGTCGTCGGTGTCGGCGATGAGGGCAGCGTGGTCGAGGAATTGATCGAGCGTCTCGCCGCGGTCACGGGAGTCGGCGGCCGCGTTCACCAATTCGCGCAGGTTTTCGATGCGAGAGAAGGCTTCCGGCGTGTCCTCGGCTTCGAGAAGCCTGATGTAGCCGGTGCGGTCGATGAGGAACTTGAGCAGGTCGGCGGTTGTAACGGCAGCGTCTGGCTGGCCCGAAGGCGGGCGGGACGCCCTATCTTGCTCGGGAACGATAGCCGGCGGGACGCCGGCGCTACTGTCAGGCTCGGCTTCCTGGTAAGCTCCGCCGAAATCGAAGGCCGTGTTCTCGAATTCGTTGGGATCGAAGGCCGCCGCATCGTCTGGCTCAGCAGAAGCGAGCAGGGCTTCGCCCTGCTGGACAGCCCCTTCGGCTCCGCTCAGGGCAGGCTTGGGCGGCTGTCCCCACATGGGCTGTGCTGGCTGCGCGGGCGAGCCTGCCCTGAGCGAAGCCGAAGGGTCGCCCTCGCCCACACGTTCCGATTGTTCCAGTTGCTCCGCGAACGTTCCTGCCAGCATTGCTTGAGCGTCCACGATCAGTTGTTGAAAAGTCTTCAGCGCCGCTAACGCCCGCTGCGGCAGCAGTTGGCGGCGGATGGCTTCTCCGAGCGCGCCCCAGAGCGAGAGGCCGGTTTCGAGAGCGAGCCGCTCGATGGTGTCGATGGTGCTCTTGCCAATGCCGCGGGTGGGCGTGTTGATCACGCGCAACAGCGAGATCGAATCGTCCGGGTTCTGAATGACTTTAAGATAAGAGATCAGGTCTTTGATCTCAGAACGCTCGTAGAACGAGAATCCGCCGACCACTTTGTACTTGAGTCCATAGCGGCGCATGGCCTCTTCAAACAGGCGCGACTGAGAATTGGTGCGGTACAGCACGGCGGCGCGGGGAGTTTCGCCGCCCGAGTGTTCAGCACGACCGGCTTCGCGCAGATACTTGCTGATGTGGTCGGCGGCGAAGAGCGCTTCGTTTTCTCCGTCAGGAGCCTCGTAGTAGCCGATCTTGGTGCCGCCCTGGCGCGAGGTCCAAAGATTCTTGCCTTTGCGGCGCAGGTTGTTCGCCACCACCGACGACGCCGCCTGCAAAATGTTCTGCGTGGAACGGTAGTTCTGTTCGAGGCGGACGATCTTCGCTTCGGGAAAATCCTTTTCGAATTCGAGGATGTTGCGGATATCGGCGCCGCGCCAGGAATAAATCGACTGATCTTCATCGCCCACTGCGCAAACATTGTGCCGCTCACCCGCCAGCATGCGCATGAGTTCGTACTGCGGGCGGTTGGTGTCNNCGCAGCTCCTTGCGATACTCCTCAAACAAATGCGCAATCTTCTCCGTCTTCGGATCAGCGGACTGCAGGTAAAGCTCCTGCGGATCGAGCATGTGATTCTTCGCCCAGGAGATGCGCGAGAGCACGGTACGCGGCGTGAGTTGCTTGTCATCGAGGCCGAGGCGCTTCATCACCGACTTCACCACCGATTGCATATCGCTCTCGTCGTAGATCACGAACTTCTTGGTGTGGCCGATGGGCGGTTGCCCCGGCATGGCCGAAGGGATTTGCAAAGCTTCAATGTCGCGGCGTAGAACGCGCACGCAGAAGGAATGAAACGTCGAGATCACCGGCTTGGCGATACTGAGTCCGCCGACGAGCTTTTCCACGCGCTCGCCCATCTCAGCGGCGGCCTTGTTAGTGAAAGTCATCGCCAGAATGGATTCCGGCATCACTCCCCTGTGCTCGATCAGGTAGGCGATACGGTAGGTGATGACGCGCGTCTTCCCGCTGCCCGCGCCGGCGAGAATCAGCACCGGCCCCTCGGTGGTTTCGACGGCCTCACGCTGCTGCGGATTGAGTTGATCGAGAAAAGACAATGCGGAAGGGGCTCCGGAGTTGATAATTGGATTTTACAGGGGATTCGGGATTGACGAGTCATTCCTCTTTCGGAACCTACAACTTTTAGAAGTGAACTTTTTCCGTAAACCATCCCGTTACTCGCAGATAGACTTTGTGACGGGCCCGTGGTGTAACGGCAACACGGCACCCTGCGACGGTGGCAGATGCGGGTTCGAATCCCGTCGGGTCCACGCTCCGGTCTTCGGAGCGCGGGTTCTGTGGGGAGCAAAGCGGGACAGCTTCCCTACAAAAGTAACTTGACTGCAAATTTGGGTGACTTATACTGAAAATGTCGCAGGGTGCTGTAGGTGCCCAGATTTAATTGGCCCCGAGGAATCGGGGCCTTCGTCTTTTCGGGTTTCACACCCATGCCGCCATCAAATGCCCAATGCTGCCGCGGACCAGCAGCCCATCTTTGCGGTCTTTGAAGTAACGCGCGTTGAGTTCCTTGCCTTGCAGGAACTCGGTGCGGCGGAATCCCATCCCCTTCAGCTCGTCCTGCAGTTTTTCGGGATCGAAGAACAATTGAAACGGCTCCCCATACCGCGCCACGCGCTGCGATAGCGCCTCCAGCGCCTGCCGCTGTCCCGCATTCAGCAATGCTGGATCGACCGCGAAATCAAAGACCACGCCGCTGCCCACGGGCATCTTCGCGATGAAACTCAGCGTGCTCATGCAAGCTTCGCGCGTGAGATAAGGCGTCACCCCCAGCCAGGAAAAGAACGCCGCCGCATTCACATTGAATCCGGACTGCCCCAACCCATCCGCCAGCGTTTGCCGCTCGAAGTCAATCGGCGTGAAGGTCAACGACGTTGGAATCGCAATGCCGCCCGCCTGTAGTCGCTCGCGCTTCCAAGCCTGCGTGGCGGGATGGTCCACTTCGAACACTCGCAGGCCTGGGTGAGGGTTGCGATAGGCGAAGGTATCAAGTCCAGCGCCGAGCACAACATATTGCTTCACGCCATGCGCGACCGCGTGCGCCAGCTCATCCTCGGCGAACCGGCTGCGCGCCGCCATGAACGCCCGAAACGCCCGCGAAAAAGCATGGTCTTCTTTGGGATTGGATCGCAGCTCGTTTTCCGCTTCGGCGCCAATGATGCGTAGCGCCAGCGGATCGTCGAGCACCCTGGGCTGGTCCAAAAGCTGGTGCGCGGCCCTGCGAACTGCCACTCGATGCGCAGTCTTGCTGAATGTGCCTTCTTGCATCGACAGGCCTAGGCCCTACTCCTGAGTTCCCGCCGGGGCTGCTTTGCACTCCTCGCACGGACAGACCTCGCGCAGGAACTTCCATGAGTAGATGCCGAGGTCGTGGTCGTCGTTCCACGCGAACCGGATGGCGTACTTGCCGATACCTTCGGCGGAAACGGGCTTGGCCGCGGCCTTGAACATGGGCAGCATCCCAGAAGCGAGCTTTGCCGGCTCGCCGGGCTTGCGGCCCGACTTGTCGCGCTCTTCGTTGCACATGGCGCAAGGACAGGCGTCGCGAAGATAGACAAAGCCGTAGTGCGAAACGTGGCCGTCCTTCCACTCGATATCCACGCCGGTGCCAGTCGTGAGATTCACCTTTACTGACTTGGGATCCGTGGCCGCAGTGGGCGCCTGAACCGGGGTCTGCATGGGTTCAGTATCGCATAGGGGAATGCGCCGCGGGCGCAGGCAATCGTTTTCGCTAGTGGGCAGTGGTGGATGAGGAGGTCTTGGGACTGGTCGCGACTCCAATGGCCAAGCCTCCAATGGCTCCGGCCAGAATCCCCATCAAGGCCAGGACGAGCGCGCTTTCCACCAAGGCCGCCTTCCCTCGATCTAACATGGATTTCCCCTCCTCGTTTCGCTGCCAGCGACAGAAAGCTCAGTTTACCTCAGGCAGCCTCAGCCGGACGAATTGTCGGCAGAGGCCCAAATCCGGTAGAATAGCTAATTCGGGTCAAGGCCTCTGAAAGGATCGATAGCAGTCATGGCACAACAGTGTGATATCTGCGGCAAGAAGCCGCAATTTGGAAACCGCATCAGCCACGCCCATAACGTCACCAAGCGGCGCTGGAACGTAAATCTGCGTCCGGTACATGCCCGCATCGGCGCGGCAACTAAGCGCATCCGCGTGTGCACGTCCTGCCTGCGCAGCGGCAAAGTGGTCAAGGCGTAAGAGCTAAGGTTTACCGCCGAGATCGCCGGGCCCACCAGGAATTTTCCCAGTTCGCTAGTAAGCGGCAGCTTCTTGGCGCTCTCCGCGTGCTCGGCGGTGAATCTCTTCTACTGCACGCCCAGCAACTGCACGTCGAAGATCAGAGTCGCGTTGGGCGGGATCGGCCCACCCGGAGTACCTTCGGCGCCATAGCCCAGAGCGGGCGGAATCCTCAACTGCCGTTTGCCGCCCACTCTCATTCCGGCAACTCCTTCTTCCCATCCCTTGATCACTTCGCCGTTGCCGACGGTGAAATCGAAGGGCTTCCCCGCATCGACTGAACTGTCAAACTTCTTGCCCGACGTAAGCCAGCCCGTATAGTGCACGCGCACGTGGCTTCCCTCTTTGGCGGCCTCGCCATTGCCCACCCGGATGTCCCAATAAATCAGCCCAGAGGCCGTCTTCACACCGTCTCCGGTCACTTTGGTAGGGGCGTTTGTGTTGGGGGCCGTAGTCCTCTTAGCCGTACTCTGCGCCAGGACAAACACTGCTGTAAGCGCGACAATGATGATGGCAATTGCTGCAACATACTTGGTCATTCGTATCTCCTTCCAGAATATCCTAACCAAAATCTCAACCGCAGAAGCCGCAGGCGCACACCCGTCTTGGGCTACCCTGTGATCCCCTGTGCCCTGGTGTTTAAGGTTTATCCTACTCGATCGCGATCACGTCAATCTCCACCAGCACGTCCTTGGGCAGGCGTGCTACTTCCACGGTGGAGCGAGCCGGTGGATCAGAACTGAAATACTGACCGTAAACCTGGTTCATGGCGGCGAAGTCGCTCATGTTCTTGAGGAAGACGGTCGAACGAACAACCTTCCCCAAGCCACTGCCCGCGGCTTCCAGAATCTCCGACAGATTGCGCAGCACCCGATCGGTTTGGGCGCCCACATCACCGGCCACGACTTGCTGTGTAGTCGGATCGATTGCAATCTGTCCAGAAGTGAATACGAATCCGTTCGCTTTGATGGCCTGCGAATACGGCCCGATAGCCTGGGGTGCGTCTTTGGTGGAAACAACTTCGCGCATAGGATTCTCCGCCGCTGATTAACGCAGATGCACGCAAAAAGGTCAAATCTAACCAGGGAGGCGGCTGCAGATCCGCCCTAAGACTTCGATGCCCGCTGTTACGAAATCCGAACAAGAACACCTTTCCGTCTCTATGCTGGTTTTGCAATCGGTACACTTTCTCTGCTCGCCTAGAGCACTGGGGTTTTGTATCATGCCCTTCGGCATTCATCTCCGAATCCTATTAGTGCTTGCGCCCGTCGCAACGTGGGCCCTGGCACAGGGGAGCCCACGCGTGGACTTCGAGGCCCTGCGACAGTTGGACGCCGTTTCCTCCGGCAGGATTGAGAGCCTGGACGATGCCACGGCCTATGTGAGAAAATCCGCGGCCCTCTGCGATGCTGCGGATTCGCGTCTCGTGCCTGGTGACCTTGAATCTCGCCTTGCCTGGGCCGAGCTGGACGCCGCGAAGGACCCAGACAGGCTCGTGCCGGACCACCAGGTCGCCGAGGCGTTCAATTTCATCTCCGACGAGTTTGGCGTGCCCCATCCCGCGCGCCTGACGGCTTCAGACGTCTTGCTATACAGGGGCGTCATGTCCGCGATCTTCCCTCATGTGTTTAGCCCGAAGAGCGTAAGCGGGAACCGGCCCGTTGGGGCGATGGTGATGCTTTACCTGCTGGTCTATAACGGCGGGATAACCGAAGGTGTGAGGAAGGCGGCGCAACTCGACCGTCCGCCCGGCAGTCTCAAGATTTCCGGCGGAACATCCAGCGGACACATCGGGCTTGCGAGAAATCCTAACCTAATTGGAAGGGAATATCAGACTGCCAGGCGGGCGTATTTCCAGCGGCTGTCACCTCACGAGATCCGGTCTTTTGTCGACCGGTCAGCGGGGATCATGGCCCTAACGGGCGGGAGATGACTATGAAAATAGTGTACGCTGTCACTGCCTCTAGATTTTCTGCAGCCTCTGCACTTCATGCACGCCAGGAATCTTCCGCAGCCCGGCCATGATTTGTTCCAGATGTTTGAGGTCGGCGATGTCGAGGACGATCTCCACGCTCGCTTGGCTGTTGGAGGTATGCGCTCCGATATTGCGAATATTACTCTGAGCATCTCCAATGACGCTTGTAATATTCTTAAGCATACCGAAGCGGTCGTCGCAATAAACCGTAAGCTTGACCGGATAAGCCGTGGGGGTGTTCTCATCGCGGCCCCACTCCACATCGATGCGCCGTTCGGGTTCGTACATGAGGTTGGTAACGTTGGGACAACTCACCGCATGCACCGCCACTCCCTTGCCCCGCGTGATGTAACCCACAATGCCTTCTCCCCGAATGGGGTTACAACAACGCGCGCGATAGACCAGCATGTCGCCCTGGCCCTTGACCATGATGGCGTTGTGGTCGCCAAAGACGCGGCGCACCACGCTGGCAATGGCGCCGGGTTTGTTGCTCAGTCCCTCGGCTTCAATATCGCCCGCCATCGAAGGCGTGGCGCCCGCCGGCAGCAGCCGCGCCAGCACCTGCCGCGCGGAATATTTTCCGTAGCCAATCCCGGACATCAAGTCGTCAACTCTGCCCAGGCCATATGCGGCCGCAACCTTCTGCAGCTCTTCGTCCTTGATCTCCTTAAGTGCGATGCGATACTTGCGCGCTTCTTTCTCGATCACCTTGCGGCCAATTTCGATGGCCCGCTCCCGCTGATGCACATTGAGCCAGTGCTTGATCTTGTTGCGTGAGCGCGAGGACTTGACCAGCCCCAGCCAGTCGCGGCTGGGCTTGTGTCCGGCCTGCGTGATGATCTCGACAATGTCGCCGGAATGCAGCTTGTGACGCAGCGGCACCATGCGGCCGTTCACTTTGGCTCCCACGCAAGTGTGGCCGACTTCCGTGTGAATCGTGTAGGCAAAGTCGATGGGCGTGGCTTCGCGTGGCAGCACTACCACCTTGCCTTTCGGCGTGAAGGTGTAAACCTCTTCGGGATAAAGATCGACCTTCAGCGCCGTAAGGAACTCATTGGGATCGCTGACATCGCGCTGCCACTCGACCACCTGCCGCAGCCACGCCAGCCGCTGCTCGTCCTGCGCCGAGACCGGACCGTCTTTGTATTTCCAGTGAGCCGCAATGCCTTCCTCGGCCATCTTGTGCATCTCTTCGGTGCGAATCTGGATCTCGAAAGGCGTTCCATCTTCGGTGATGACCGAGGTGTGCAGCGACTGGTAGAAGTTAGGCCGCGGCATGGCGATGAAGTCTTTGATGCGCCCCGGCACCGGTCGCCAAATGTTGTGGATGATTCCGAGCACCGCGTAACAATCCTGCAACGAGCGCGTGATCACTCGCATGGCAAAGAGGTCGTACACCTGATCGACGGAAATGTGCTGCCTCTGCAGCTTCTTGTGGATGCTGAACAGCCGCTTCATCCGGCTCTCCACCTTGGCCTGGATTCCAGCCTCTTTCAGCTTGTCGTTGATAATGACCTGCATCTTCGCGAGAAAGGCTTCGCCCTGTTTGCGGCGCGCGTTGACAGCTTTTTCCACCTGCGCGTAGCCGGCGGGATCGAGGAAGAGGAAACCGAGGTCTTCGAGTTCGCCGCGGATCTTTCCCATACCCAGCCGGTGGGCGATGGGGGCGTAGATCTCGAGCGTCTCTTCGGCGATCTTGCGCTGGCGGTCGGGCTGCAGGTGTTCCAGCGTGCGCATGTTGTGCAGGCGGTCGGCCAGCTTGATGAGCACCACGCGGATGTCATCGACCATGGCGAGCATCATCTTGCGCAGGTTTTCGGCCTGCTGCTCTTCGCGCGTAGCGAAATCGATCTTGCTGATCTTGGTGACGCCTTCGACGATGTGCGCGACCTGCTCACCAAACTCCTTGCGGATGTCGACCATGGTCACCGAGGTGTCTTCAACCGAGTCGTGGAGCAGGCCGGCGGCGATGGCGACGGGGTCCATCTTCATCTCGGCGAGCACGAGCGCGACCTCGAGGGGATGCACCAGGTAAGGCTCGCCGGAGGCGCGGGTCTGACCTTCGTGGTACTTCAGGGAGTAGTCGTAGGCTTTCTTGACGATGGACAGATCGTCCTGCGGACGATTTTCCTCGATCCGCTTCATGAGCTCGCGGAACTTGGTGAGCGTAAGAGCGGTGGTCGCGATCTGTTGGCGCAAGCTCGCCATGTAGGATTATAGCGTGCGGAGAGCGCCAGCTCAGAGGAAGGGCAACCGGAAGGCTGCCTCAATTGTACGTTCCGGGGGGAACGCTGGCGGGCAAGGCGGCGAGTGTTCCGACCGGAACATTCGCTCTAATGTTCCAACTGGAACATTTGTGCATGCAGGAATGTATGTATTAGTGGATACGTACAACTCTTCCTAAGTGAAGGAAGCTACAGGAGTTAAAGAAGGGACAAAGCGCAGGGGGCCGACGCGGTTACCGGGACGATAGGGCGTCGAGGGCGGCACTCGTCCCCATCGAGTGCTGATCAGGCCGTATGCGTGGAGGTTCTAAAGTACTGTGGGAAAGTGCGGAGTTTGGTCACGAACATCAATTTGCCCGTTTTTGCCGCTCACTTGCCTGCGCAGCCAAGGATGCATGTTGAAACGCCGCCATTTCACGCATCGACGGGTCAAAACGTGAATCGCCTGTGGCTGTTGAAAAACTCAATCACCAGAAAATGCCGAAAAAACTTTGCATTAGGAAGCCNNACGGAAAGGGAGTTTTTCAACAGCCACGCCTGTTAACGTCAACCATCGAAAAGATTGAGCTGTTGGCGTACCAACTACCTGCCTGTCGCTGTGAGTTGTCCATAAAAGTGCTTGACACTGGAATGCGTTCGAGGGTCCATACTGCAGAAGTGGGCAACAACTTCAAGACTCTCCATTCTGGGACACTCGCGAAATCGACCGGAGTCAGTCCAGACACGATTCGGCATTACGAAAAAATCGGCGTATTGCCGAAGGCTGTGCGGAGTGCGTCGGGTTATAGGGTATATCCCGAGAGTGCGGTTGAGCGCGTTCACGTCGTTCAGCGGGCACTTCGGATCGGCTTTACGCTGTCGGAACTCGCTGAAGTCTTGACAGCACGTGATGCTGGTGGTGCTCCGTGCCAGCGGGTCTTTGAACTGGCACAGCAGAAGCTCGTTGGCATTAGAACGGACATTGAGGCCTTACAGCATACCGAACGGTCTTTGAAGAGAGTGCTGACGGATTGGAAGAGTCGAGTTCAAAGAGCGGGTCAAGGACAGAAGGCTCATCTCCTCCATTCGTTGACTGATGTCCTGAAGAACTCGCCCGGCCCTACAAAGTTTCGGAGGAAAAACCAATGAAGACGCTAGTGATATCAGTTCTGTTCTGTGGCCTGCAATTAGCAGCACAAGACATGAAGTCCTGTCCGATGCACCCACAGACCAAGTCCGAGCATCAGGCCGACGTTGAGAAGCACGGCGACATGGCGATGGGATTCCCGCATGACCGGACGACCCATCACTTTCGGCTCCTGCCGGACGGCGGGGCGATTGAGGTCACGGTCAACGATGCTAAGGACGTTGAGAATCTGGGGATGATTCGGATGCACCTGAAACACATCGTCTCGATGTTCTCCAACGGTGACTTCTCCATTCCGATGTTCGTCCATAGCCAAACCCCTCCCGGCGTCACCGAGATGAAGGACAAGCGGGCTAACATCACATACACCTTTGAAGAATTGCCGACTGGTGGAACAGTTCGCATCACGACAACGAATCACGATGCTCTTAACGCAGTTCATGACTTCCTGAATTTCCAGATCGCAGACCATCAAACGGGAGATACGACGCAGCCTTGATAAGATGAACGACGTGCCCGCGTCGAAACTTGCCACTCTTGTCGCAGTCTTCTTTGTCACCAGCGTCATCAGTGTTGTCACGGGCAGCACATCTCTCATCACTGTCCGGGAAAACCTGGGGACAGACGGGGAAAACCTGGGGACAGACGGGACGTTCCCCGATTT
>PMXH01000304.1 GCA_003165855.1 Acidobacteriaceae bacterium
GTCTGGACCATCGTGAATCGCAACGAATACGACGTTGCCGGCGAGCAATTCCTCGTGCCGTATCACGCGGGAATCCATTACTACGATCTGTGGCACGGCACGGAATTAAAGCCCGCGGTTCACGGCGCGGAAGCAACTCTCAGCTTCGAACTTGAGGGCCGAGGCTTCGGAGCGGTTGTGGCTACTGACGAAAGTCCAACCACGGGTCCGCTCCGTGATGTTCTTACGTTCATGTCTGAGCGCTCCAATCGTCCTTTGTCCAGCTATTCGCGCGAGTGGAAGGCCGCGCCGCAGACCATGGTAGAGATTAAGCCGACCAAGTCCGCTGTGGCAGTCCCTGCCGGCATGGTCCGCATTCCCGAGGGAGATTATGACTTTCAAGTTCGCGGCATTGAAATCGAGGGTGGTAACGATCCCGGCGTCGATGTGCAATATCCCTGGGAAGACGCTGCCCGCAGATTTCACAGCCATCGCATGCACATCCACAGTTTCTATATCGACCGAGCGCCCGTAACCAACGCCGATTTCAAGAAATTCCTAAGTGCGACTCAGTATCGCCCCAAGGACGACCACAATTTCCTGCGCGACTGGAAAGATGGAAACTATCCCGAGGGCCGCGCGAACAAACCCGTAACCTGGGTGTCGATCGAGGATGCCCGGGCCTACGCCGCATGGGCCGGCAAGCGCCTTCCCCACGAATGGGAATGGCAGTTCAGTGCACAATCCTCTGATGGACGGCTGTATCCTTGGGGGAATGAGTGGAACCCGCATGCATTGCCAGCCGCCGATCGCGGCCACACGATGCGTCCGCCGGCCAACGTGGACGATTTCCCGAAGGGCGCAAGTCCTTTCGGCGTTCTCGATCTTGTCGGAAATGTCTCGCAATGGACGGACGAGTATTCCGACCCGCACACACGAGCGGCCATCATTCGCGGGGGCGCGGCCCATCAACCTCGCGGATCGATCTGGTATTTCCCGCAGACCTACCGGCTCGATGAGCACCAGAAATATCTCCTGATGTCCCCGGGCCGCGACCGCGCGGGAACGATCGGTTTTCGTTGCGTGGTCGATGCAGGATAATCTGGAAGTGCCGGATTCAGACTGACTTCAGAAACGTCGTCCAACAGCTTTTATGAGTCACACCCAGGATTGCCAGCTCATGACCAAACATAACACCCGCTTCGTCGCAATTTTATTCTTGCTGCTCGCGAGTTCATTTGCCTTGGCCCAACCCCGGCGCAAGGTCATCATCAACGAAGATTTCTCGGGGCCAGGTGGAAGCAATATGCAGACCCTGCTGGTGTTGGCCCAATCTCCGCAGGTGGAAGTGCTGGGAGCGACGGTGGTCAGCGGAGACCAATGGCGCGACGAAGAGGTGGCGCACGCGCTTCGCCTGCTGGAAATCATCGGCCGCACAGACATCCCAGTCGTGCCTGGCGCTGCGTTTCCGCTGGTGCGCCGCCGTGACGAGACACAACTATGGCAGGAGCGTTACGGAAAAGTTGCCTACGCGGGCGCGTGGGATGACCGCTGGTGGCACGAGCCCTTCGTTGTGCCGCCTCTGCCCGAGGGGCAGCCCACTACCAAGCCCAGCGACGAAGAAGCCGCTCACTTTCTCATCCGGATGGTACACAAGTACCCCCACGAAGTGACGATCTACGAGGGCGGGCCCATGACGAATCTGGCGCTGGCGATCTCAATCGATCCGCAGTTTTCCGAATTGGCGCAGGAATTGGTCTTCATGGGCGGAAGCCTGAGTCCGCTGACGGACAGTCCCGAGTTCGCCAACAATCCCCGTCACGAGTTCAATTTCTGGTTTGATCCGGAAGCAGCGCAGATTGTTTTGCGTGCACCTTGGAAGAAGATTGTCTGCACGCCGACGGATATTTCAATCAAGACTCACGTAACCCCTGCCATGATGAAACAAATCGAGGCGAGCGGCACCCCACTGGCCCACTATGTCGCGCGTTTTGCCATGTATGCTCCCGGTGCCGATATTATGTGGGACGAGCTCGCAGCCGCCGCGTGGATTGACCCGACTCTGATTACCAAAAGTGAAATTCGCTACATGGAAGTAGACCTCGACCGTGGGGCGGGATACGGGAACACGCTGACCTGGACTGAGAAGGACAAGCCAACGCTTAGCGCGCAACCGGTCGAAATTCAGGTGGATTTGGATCTGGAAAGGTTCTACCGAATGTTCGTAAGCTTGATGAGCGCGCCCACACCTGCTGCTCACTGAGCAATTCCAGCATTTTATTGCGGCTGCGACGCCGGCGTTTGGTCTCGCAATTGATATACAAACTGCTGTAGCTCGTGCCGCTGGCGCTCAAGGTCTTCTTCTTTCTCCTTCGAAATCTGCTCATAGAGTTGCAGCTCTGCTTGCGCTTTCACAGTTTCTCCTGCCTGCCGGTAGGCCTGCGCCAGACGATAGTGCGCCTCCTCCAGCCGCGGAGTAGCCGCGATCGCTTGTTGATAAGCGGAAATTGCGTTGGAGAAATCTTTTCGCTCCGAATAGAGAACACCAAGTTGCAAATAGCCGAGACCGAGCTTCGGGTCAAGCTGGACAGCCTTCTCCAGCAGAGACTTCACTTGCGCCAAATCTGCAACGTCCTCCGGAGACTTCCGCCGCTTCCAAAGACTGACCGCGTAATAATAACTTGCCAGGGCGTTCTCCGGTTGAAGCCTGGTAAACCGTCCCAGTCTTTCCACCACCGCTTCTGACGGAGTGGTCTCGACAGCTTGCATTTTTCCCATGAGAAGGTAGGGATCCGGATCATCGGGATTCAGATCCGACGCTTCGCACAGCCGCTGCACCGCCTGGTCGTAGGCACCAAGAGCATACCAAGCCGCCCCGAGGCCAGCCAGCATTCGAACGGAATGCGGAAACATTCGATTGCCCTTTGTGAAAACTTCGATGGCCGGCTCCGCCGCGCGATGCATCAGGAGTTCAACTCCCCAATCGAAGAGATTGGATTCGCTCGGGCTCAGTTCTGCCGCGCGCTGATACTCTCGTACAGATTCCAGCGGATTGCCCCGTCTCTCGTCAGCCTCTGCGAGCAAGTGGTGCCGTCCGGCCTCGTCGTCTGTCTTGTTCGGCGGTTCTTTTTTCAGCGAAGCCGTCGCCTGCGCCAGCGCTTCCCTGCTCCTAACTATCGTATCCGAGCCATGACCGCCCAGATTCGTGGTATCCGTGACACCAGCCACGGTGAAGTGGGGCTCGTCGAAAAACTCAGGCCGTCCAGCCAATGGATTTTGCGGTTCGGATGCTTTTGCGGATTCAAGGGTGAGATCGATCGCTCTGGATTCCTTTTGGCTGAGAACAAAGGAATCGGAAGTTGCGTCGCTGTATCCAGCCATCTCCGCACGCAGGGTGTAAGCGCCCTGGCGAACCCTTGAAAAAAGATAGGCTCCCGCCGAATCGGTACGTACGGTGAGACTTTGCGCTTCCTTGGAGTGCAGGCGCACAATAGCGCCGGTAACCGGATGCTGGCGCGAGTCTCGCACAATTCCACGCAATGTCCCTTCCCCGGCAGGCGCGGATTTTTCCTCAACTTGTCCCTGAACCGCTTGCCCCTGAAACATGCACGAAGCAAACAGCAAGGTCACCGCCAGCACGAAGGTTGGAGTACGGTCGCCCAAAACGGCTTCGATCCTCAGGTTCGACGGCATGGTCTGCACTGACAAGATAGCGTATACGCCAACTCACTTGTCAATGGACTTGAATGCTTCGCGATTTCTACGTTAAGGTCATGACGCAGCTGCCGGTTGCTTCAGGGCGAGTGCAAATGAATTCTTAATTTCGACTTCAGAGGCTATCGATGAAACCATTCCGGATGCGGTACATAACAGCCGCTCTTTTGCTGATTACATGCCTGACGAGCGGGGCACAAGAAAAAGAAAAGCGCAAGATCATCATCGATCAAGACGCAGCTGGGCCCGCCGGAACGGACCAGCAGTCGATGCTCCTTCTGATTCAGTCGCCGCGAACACAAGTTCTCGGGATCACTGTCGTGACGGGCGATCAGTGGCTTCATGAAGAAGTGGCGCACACTTTGCGCATGCTTGAACTCATTGGACGAACGGATATTCCAGTCGTGCCGGGAGCGGAGTATCCGCTGGTACGGCGAAAACAGGATACGGAGCAATGGGAGCAACAATATGGTTCCGTGCTCTGGCTCGGCGCATGGACGCCCAGGTTCTATCATCCCCCAGACCAATTGGGAGAAATGCCGGAGGGCAAGCCCATCACCAAGCCTGCTGATGAAGACGCCGCTCACTTTCTAGTGCGCACGGTTCATGAGTTTCCTAACCAGGTGACCGTCTATGAAGGCGGCCCGATGACAAACTTGGCCCTCGCCATTTCCATCGATCCCGAATTCGCGGGACTCGCTAAAGAACTGGTGTTCATGGGCGCCAGCCTCAATCCGCGAACTGACGATCCCGAATTCGTTAACGCTCCGACCCACGAATTCAACCTCTGGCTTGACCCCGAAGCAGCTCACATTGTGCTCAGCGCACCGTGGAAGAAAATCGTTTGCACGCCGGTGGATATTTCAGTGAAGACCCGGTTAACTTCCAACCTGATCGACCGCATCAAGGCGAGCGACTCGCCGGCGGCGCGCTACATCGGCAAATATGCGCGCCTGCGTGGCAACTACAATTACCTTTGGGATGAACTGGCCGCGGCAGCATGGCTTGATCCGAGCCTGATCACGAAGAAAGAAACGCTATTTATGGACGTGGACCTGGATCGCGGTGCCGGCTACGGCAACACCCTGAGTTGGACCGAGAGAGACAAGCCCAAAATCGAAGTCCAGCCGGTCGAGGTGCAGGACGATCTGGACCTTGAGAAGTTCTACAAGATGTTTGTGGATCTGCTAACCGCCCAAACGCCACACAATAATTAACCCCGACTTTCTATCGCGGAAGTTGCGTCAGCATGCTCTGCGCCAGCGCGTGATCTGGATGCTGTTTGAGGAGTTCGAGCAGGACGCTGCGAGCCTTGTCCGGCGCGCCCTCCACGCTGTAGACCCTGGCCAGGTTCAAATAAGACTGATCGAAGGCGGGAGCAATCCGAATGCACTCTTCGAAACTGGCGACCGCTTCATCTCGTCTCTGCGTGCGCAAATAGAGTATTCCAAGGTTGTTCAGGGCTTCCGGGTAAGCTGGGCGAGACTTCAGAGCTCTCTGCAGAAATTCGTAAGCACCCTCGGTTTTATTCACTTGCGCAAAGACCATCCCCAAGCCGTAGTTCGCCTCGGGATCAGTGGGGTTGATTTCAAGAGCGCGCTCAAACGTTTTGCGCGCCGCATCCCAGTTCTTGAGCAGACGATACGCGTTGCCCAAATTGTTGAGTGCGATCAGATGATCGGGGCTCAGCCGCACGGCCTCCTCGAAGCACCTTACGGCTTGATCGGTGCGATTTTCCCGCGTGGCAAGAAGGCCGAGATTGTTCCATGCGTTCGCTAGAGTATCGGGATAGCTCGCGGGAAGCTTCACAGCGCGTTCAAAGCTCTTCCGCGCCTCCGCCGTCTTTTGCAAATTCAGGTAGGCGCTTCCCAGGCCGTAAAACGCTTCAGCGCTCGATGGATCGTCGCGAAGGGCAAGTTGGAACGACGCCGCAGCCTGATCGTAGTAGCCTCGCTGAAAAAACACCGAGCCCGAGGAAAGATAGTTGCGTCCGAACTCGAACGTATCGGTCATACCAGGAAACGGCAGCGCTCGCGCCAATCGCTCAGCGTCGCTTTGAGGAATATGCCGATAGTCGTGTTCTACATGCTCCGAGTTCACCGGCCCCTGATAGATCTTGACGACGTCGCCTCGACTGTCGATCAAGAAGGACGTTGGCAGTCCAAGGTCACGATGCCTGTCAAACAGATAGCGGTAGAGAATGTTGTAAATGCCCGCCACGTCATCCGATCCGCGAAGTATGGAAAACGACAAGCGCCGCTCGCGCGCCAGCGCCGCGAAGCTTTCGCCGTCGGCAGGATCGTCCATGTTCACGGTCAGCAAACCAAGACCCTGAGCCGCCCACCGCGCATGAACCCGGCTGAAAACCTTCAGGTCCTCCTGGCACCTCGCTGATTTTGTGAGCCAGAAGTTGAGCAGCACCGGCCTTCCGCGAAGCGCGGCGAGCGTGTGAACCTGTCCCGCGGAGTCGTGTAACGAAAAATCCGGGGCGGCCACAGGCGCCAGCAGCCAGGTTTCAATTGTCGAGGGAAATGGTTCGGTTGCTTGCGGCGAAGCGGCGGCTAACTGGGTGCGCGATGACGTTTGCGATCTGAACGGCTCGATCCGAAATGGTTCGGCACCTTCCTCCACCCAGACTCTGTGATTGGGCGGAAGGTCGTGAAGATCTTGCACCTGCCCATTCGGCCAACGGATCGAAACCCGCACCACGCCTTTGGACTTTCCCAGTCCGAAAAATACTTCTTTGCTGTGCTGCGAAAGAAATCCCGATCCGGCCTGAAGCATGCGAGTCTGGCGCCCAGATTCGGTTTCCACCGTAACCGCCGCGCCGATGGCGTCACGATTACTTTTCGTGCCGCGAAGGCGGAAGGCAATCGAGGGCGGCAGATTCTCGATTACGTTCTTTAACAGGCGCAACTGAGGACCGTTGCGGTTCTTCAGGAATATTTCCTGCCGTCCATCTTGATCGAAATCGGCCAGGGCAAAAGCTCTGCCGTCCTCAAGAAAGTCCAGTCCTACTGCGCCAGAAACGTCGGAAAACGTACCATCCCCGTTGTTCGCGTAGAAAACATTCCGCTCGAAACCGCTCCAGGTGCCGTCCGCGCGAATGAGTTCGTTGATGGCGCTCCATCCCTGCTCGTAATCATGAGAAGGCTTTGCTTGATCAGGTGAACTGGCAACCACTTGCCGCCAAAAGAAGCTATTCAGATCCTGGCGAGAAGTACCGGAGACCATGCCATTCGCAATGTAGAGATCCGGAAAGCCGTCGTGGTCGAAGTCAAATGCGTCGCTCGACCACGACCAGCGGCCCATTCCAACTCCGGCGAAGACCGTTCGATCCTGGAAGGTTCCTCTGTCGCGAAACCCGTCGTTTCGAAACAATGAATTGCCCATGGCGTGTTTCCGGTAGAGATCTCGCACTTCGTTCGGCGCATCTTTCTTGAAAATGCCTTGCGCAGAAATTCGCTCGCCGGCGGCGGTCCACATATCGGCAACATAAATATCTTCGGCGCCGTCATTGTCGAAATCGACCCAGCAAACGCTCATGCCCGCGCCAATGTCCTCAACTCCTGCCTGCGGAGCAACATCCGTAAAGGTGCCATCGCCGTTGTTGCGGTAGAGATTCTTCCGGCCGAAATCGTTTACCACATACAGATCGGGCCAGCCATCGCAGTTGTAATCGCTCCATCCGCAGCAAAAACTGTAGCGCGTGTTGTTTCGGTTGAGGCCCGATTCCGCGGTAACGTCGTGGAACGTTCCGTCGCGATTGTTCCGCATCATGAAGTTGGGAGGACCATTCTCTGCGTCGTGGTAAGGAACGGGATATTTGTATTGGTCGGTTCCCTGGTAATACACGTAGAGACAAAAATAGATATCCAGCCACCCATCGCGGTCGTAATCGGCCACGGCCGCGCCGGTAAAGGTTCCCTGTGGCGGATTCGCGAACTGAAATGCCTCGGGCTTTCGGCGAAACTTACCCCCGCCTTCGTTCAGGAACAAAAGCGGCCCGTTCGCGCGCACGACGACTACATCCTGGCGTCCATCGTTGTCGAAGTCCGCAAACAGCGCGCAGGCCGTGTTTTCAAGTATCCCCAAGCCAGACGATTCCGTTATGTCTTCGAATGTTCCATCGCCCCGGTTTCGATAAAGCCGGTTAGGGAGACCTGCGGGCTGGCAAACATAGAGATCATCGAAGCCGTCGTTGTGGATGTCAGCGACCGATACTCCATTGTGTCCGTAGATATCGATGCCGCACGCGCCATCGAGAACCGTCCGCCAGTAATCCGTTCCTCGAAGCATCTGAGCAGGGTAAGAAGCGTTGCTGCCCAGAGCCTGTGTGGCAATGTCGACGAAAACGGGAGAGGGCGAACGGCTTTGCGTCTCATCGAGTGCTTGCCATCCTCGCAGCCGAAATTCACCAGGCGCGGAAGAAGACGAAATCCATTCGAGGTCCCAGGAACCCACGCGCTGTTCACGGTAGAAACCACTGCCGGAGCCCACTAACTCATAACGCACGCGAGTCCGCAGCCGCTCAGGAAGTTGAGGAGGAGCCACTACACTCGCGGAAATGCTCGTCACCTGCAATTCCGCAGTTGTGATATTGGAAAAAACACTCATCGCCGTTCGCAATTCCTGAACGAAGGCATCCTGCCCGAGATTCGCCTGGGAGGTGAAACTATTCCGGCGGACTTCAACCGGCGGGTCCGCACGCACGAGTCGCGACTGAACCGGTCGCAGCGATGCGCCTGAAAAGTCCGGCGTCAGAATCCTCTTAATCGCCTCCACTTCCTGCGGAGATCGAAGCAAGCTCGAACTCCACTCCGCAAGAATCGCCGCGATTTGGTCGTGGTATTTTTCAGTGACGAACTCGTCCAGGCCCGCTTGCGTCTTGAGTAGCAGAGCATCGAGCGGCCGCTGAGCTCTATAGTGAGGACGCAGATGAAACTCGCTTTCGGATGAAAGCGCCGCAGCAGAATCAACCGGGAAAGTGGAAGCTAAACCGAATCCACGCAACCCTGCTGGAACCAGCAGCGCAGAAGTTCCCTGGCAGCAGCGTACGAGAAACTTGCGGCGGCTGGGATCAACTAGATTCGGGTCAACTCGTTGAAGATCCACCGGATGTCGCGTCTTCCCTGCCCAACTCAGAGCGATGCCCTCCGGATATTCACGTGCAAGACCGAAATCTAACAGCCACGCCTGAGCCCGTCAAGGTCGGGCACGGCGGCGACAGGAATCTCGCCGGCAGATAAACGCCCACCATCAACGCGTGCCGGCCCCAAATTCAAACACCGTCACGCTGTGAAATTCTTGCCCCGGCTTCAACTCTGTCGAAGGAAAGTTCGCATGGTTCGGCGAGTCCGGGAAATGCTGCGTTTCCAGACAAAATGCGAAGCGTGATTTGTAGACGCGGCCTTCCTTGCCGGTGATCGATCCGTCAAGGTTGTTCCCTGTGTAGAACTGCACTCCAGGTTCGGTTGTCAGGACCCGCAGAATCCGGCCAGTCGTCGGCTCATACACCTCGGCCGCTTCGGCCAACTGGCCTTGCGCGTGATCCAGTACAAAGTTGTTGTCGTATCCTCCGCCGATGCGCAACTGAGGATCATCCGCGTCGATCCGCTCGCCGATGGCATGCGGCGTTCGAAAGTCGAACGGCGTGCCTTCCACTGACTTCAGTTCTCCCGTCGGAATCTGGGTAGCATCTGCAGGAGTAAAGCGGGAAGCATCGATCTTCAGCACGTGTCCTAGAACCTCACCTTTGCCTTGGCCTTGCAGGTTGAAATAAGAATGATTGGTCAGGTTTAGGACGGTGTCCTTATCGGTGGTCGCCGAATACTCGATCCGCAATGCGCTTCCAATCAACGTGTAACGCACGGTTGTAGTGAGCGTACCGGGGAAGCCCTGATCGCCATCCCTGCTCACATAACCGAGTTCGACTCCATCTTTAATTTGCCGGGCCGTCCAGACCACCTTGTCGAACCCGCGGATTCCTCCGTGCAGCGCGTTGTCGCCGTTGTTCTTTGGAATGGAATACGTCTTGCCGTCGAGCTGGAAGCTTCCATGCGCGATACGATTCGCGTAGCGCCCAACAATCGCTCCGAAATAAGGCGTCTGCGCGATGTACTTATCGACCGAATCATAGCCCAGCACCACGTCGTCGAGCTTGCCGTTGCGATCCGGCGTACGCAGCGAAACGATGATCCCTCCATAGGTCATAATGCGGACTTCGACCTTGCCGTCCGCCAACGTGTAAAGATCGACCGCTGTTCCGTCCGACGTGTGTCCAAATGCTTGTTTGGAAACGTTTGTCTTTCCTTGCATAGATATCGTGAGCATAATCAGAATGCAGAAAATTGCAAACAAGTGCTTGCCCTTGTTTGAAAGCATGGTTCCTCTTTTCATCTGCTCCGTTTTGACTCTCTGGATTTCTCTGGGATCGGCTTACTGGACAGTATATAAACTCGGCTGGCCGCCGATCACGCACCACAGCCTATCAGGCCGCACGCGAATACAACAAAATATCTTGCGATGGAGGTGATGCACGTCACCTCTGGATGTGGGGACCGGTGAGGCCGGTCACAGCAATCGGTCATTCTGCTTTCCTAGAATGCTATTCGGTTCCCAGAAATCGGTGCCCACTCTCATCGCTCGATGTCGCTTATGAGAGTGAGCGGGGCAGCACGATCCACCAGATCGGCAATCCCCGCAATTTCAGAATACAGGGCTTCAACTCAAAATAAAAAGAAACACCATGACTCGCTTACTGAAAAGTATTGCCGCCACATTGCTCGCCGTCTCAGCTTATGCTCAAAGCAGCGACGGGCAGCCCGTCGGCGAATTCGACCGTCACTACATCCAGAGGAACTGCAGGCACCATCGCAATGTTTTCAGGCAAAAGCACGATCCCGAACTCTCACATTTCTCAAAAAGGAAATCGGTAATCCGTCAGAGAGCATCGAACAACGGCGCAAGAAGACGAACCGCAGCGTCAGATGAATCTACACCCGGCGATTGCAGCGCTTCTTACCTGCGGAACAAGACCAGAGTGCCCAGACGGTGTTCGCAATTAAGTACTGGATGGCGCACGCGGAGAATCCATGGATGACCTCTGCGACAAGATCAAAGAGGACGTTCAGTTCCCCAAGATGTGGGCAAAAAGGTGCGGATTCTGCTTGGAGTTGCCTTCAGTTGTATCGAATGTGCTAAAAATCGGCAAAACAACGGAAGCACAGGCTGCGGAAACAATTGAAAGAGCGAGGGAAATATTGGTCGGGGAGAGAGGATTTGAACCTCCGACCCCCTGGTCCCGAATTCAGTAGAGTCAACAGCTAACTCATTGGTCTGGTATCGCTTACGAATCTTGGGTGCAAACTCAGTTGCACCCATGCACCCAATCGTCTTCTATCGTCAGCAATCAAGCTTCAGAGGACAAATACACGGAGGTCATTGTAGCGAGGTGGAATCGTGAATGCGGTGAATTACAATACATCCATTGAGCGGTGAGTCGCAGTCTCACCTAGGAGGATGATACCGACGACGGAGCTTTGGCGAAGTGCTCGTTAAGTTGAGCACTCGTTCGAGATCCACAGTCAGTGTGCTTTGATCTCAACCTTATGCCAGACAGGTACGTTCGGATATTCGCGCTCGCTACGATATTTCTCCTGCTAGTCGGGGTAGTCAGTGCGCAAAATACGACGCCGATCAGTCTTGATCAAGCCATCGACCTGGCACTAGCGCACAACCATTCCATCAAAGCTACGCGAACTCTGATTCTGCAGAATCAAGCCCAAGAGATTACAGCAAACCTGCGCCCCAATCCCACTCTTGGAGCTGATAGCCAGTTCGTCCCATTTTTCAGTCCGCAGGATTTTTCTGGGGAAAACCTGAATGAGACTCAGCAGTTTGATATTGGGATCGGGTACCTGTTTGAACGTGGTCACAAGCGGCAGCGTCGATTGCAAGCCGCTCGCGATCAAACCGCTGTCACACGGGCCCAAGTCGCTGACGCCGAACGAACTCTAGCTTTCAATGTAGGCCAGCAGTTCGTCAGCGTCTTACTGGCGGAATCCACTCTTCAGTTCGCGCTTCAAGATCTACGGAGCTTCCAGCAAACGGTCGATATTAGCGAGACACAGCTCAAGGCGGGTTACATCGGTGAAGGCGACTATCTTAAGATCAAGCTGCAGCTTCTGCAGTTTCAGACCGATGTGTCCTCTGCCCGTCTAGCGAAAGTGCAAGCGCTTGTCGGTCTGCGTGAGTTCCTGGGCTACAACGCGGTACCGGCTGATTTTGACGTGATTGGCGATCTGGCGTATCAACCGCTCAAGACGAACCTTGAAGACTTGCAGACGAAGGCAATGCGTGAGCGTCCCGATTTTCGTGCGGCGGAATTGGGGTCAACCGCGGCCCAGAGTCAGATCCTACTGGCCAAAGCGAACGCCAAGGTGGACGTAAATGGCACGTACGACTTCACCCATGTTTCCGGTGAGAACACGGCTTCGATCTTTGCGAATTTTGAGCTGCCGATCTTCAACCGCAATCAAGGAGAGATCGCGCGTACCGGTTATGTGCTGACTCAGGCGCAGGAGCAGCGGCAAGCGGTCAGTGATACGGTTCTCTCCGACGTGGCCAATGCCCATGAGGCTGTGAGGAGCAATGACGAAGTGGTGCAACTCTATACTTCCGGGTACCTCAAGCAAGCGCAGGATTCGCGTGACATCAGCGAATATGCGTATAAGCGCGGCGCTGCCAGCCTGTTGGATTTTCTCGATGCGGAGCGCAGCTACAGGTCCGTTCAACTGGCCTACCGCCAAGCGCTGGCCTCGTATATGACCGCTGTTGAGCAACTGAAGGAAGCGGTGGGGACGAGGAACCTGCCATGAACGTTGGCACCAGCCGTTGGCGGCGATTGCCTGCACTGGCCGCTGTGTGGGTGGCGATGTGGCTCGTACTGACCTCCTGTCATGGTTCAGGCCCGAATCCCGTCTCCAACTCTGGCGGCGCAAATAACTCAAACAATCCTGAGCTGTTTACCATCCCGCAAGACCAAATGTCGCACGTGCAGGTGCTGCTGGTGCAGCCCACGACGCTGACCCGATCCCTACGGCTGACTGGGTCTGTGGCTTACAACAGCTTTCGCACCACACCGGTCATCACTCAGGTAAGCGGACCGGTCAGCAGGGTAGTGGTCGTCCCAGGGCAAAAAGTAACTCAGGGCGAGCCCATGTTGTACGTGGCGAGTCCTGATTACTCGCAACTCCGCACAAACTATTTGAAGGCGATTGCTGCCTATGCCCTGGCCCAAAAGGCTAACGCCCGAGCCGAAGACTTGTATCAGCATCACGCGATTGCAGAGCAGAATGTGGAGCAGGCGCAGTCGGCTGAGGTGCAAGCCAGCGGCGACTTAATCGCGGCGCAAGCTGCATTGAAAGTTATGGGAGTTTCCGATCCCGACGCACTTGTGAAAGCTCCGCCCTCTTTTGAGGTTCCGGTAAAGGCGCCGATTGGCGGCCTGGTGGTTGAGCAGGATGTTTCCGCCGGGCAGCTCATCCAACCCGGCACCACGCAATGTTTCATGATTTCCGACGTCAGTACCGTCTGGGTTCTGGTCAATATCTATCAGAAGGATATGCCCTACGTGCGCGTGGGAGATCAGGTGACCATTCAGACGGATACTTATCCTGAACTGTTCCATGGGCGCATTGCGTACGTGGCAGCGTCCCTGGATCCGAGCACGCGCACGCTGCAGGCACGCATCGAGACCAATAATCCCGGCGAAAAACTGAAGAAAGATATGTACGTGGTTGCAAACGTAAACGCGGGCACGATACAAAATGCCATTGCGCTACCAGATGCAGCTGTCCTGCGCGATAGCGAGAACCAGCCTTTTGTTTATGCTGCGGCATCTGCGAACCAGTTTGGCAGACGCTCGGTGACGCTGGGAGAAAGTTTGAACGGACAGACACAGATTACCAGCGGCCTAAAAGCCGGCGACCAGGTTATCGGAAATGGCAGCTTGTTTCTGCAGTTCGCGAATTCACAGCAGCGTTAGTCGCGAGGCGCATACTTTGTGAAACGTCCCAACACTCTGGCAATAGTGATAGCGTCCACCAAAACGGCATGATCCACCGAATAGTCCAAGCGGCGCTGCGGCAACGGTTTCTGGTGCTGATGCTGACCGCTTTCATCACGGTCGGAGGCATACTGTCGTTTCAGCGGATGCCGGTGGATGCCTATCCCGACCTTTCGCCTCCACAGGTCGAAATCATCACCCAATGGCCAGACCATGCCGCGGAAGAAGTCGAACGCCTGGTCACGCTTCCCCTGGAACTGGAGATGAACGGCGTCCCGCACATGGTGGTGATGCGATCCATCTCGCTTTATGGACTGTCCGACGTAATCCTCACCTTCGAAGAAAACACCAACGATTACTTTGCCCGCCAGATTGTTTTTGAGCGCCTCGCTCAGGCCACGCTGCCAACCGGCGTAACCCCAAGCATGGCGCCGCTTTTCAGCCCCAGCGGCCTGGTCTACCGTTATGTGCTGGAAAGTCCCGACCGCAGCCCGCAGGAACTGAAAACGATTGAAGACTGGGTGATTGAACGAGCTTATCGTTCGGTCCATGGCGTGGCAGACGACTCAGGCTTCGGTGGAACGGTCATGCAGTATCAGGTGCTGCTTGACCCCGCGCGCATCTATGGCTATCACCTGACCATTCCACAAGTCACTGCAGCTCTGGCTGCCAACAACTCGAATGCCGGCGGCGGCTTTTATTCTCAAGGCGGACAGTTCTACTACGTCCGCGGCATCGGGCTGGTACGGAACACCGAGGACATTGGAAACATAGTGGTCGGCGCCAACAAAGGCGTGCCCATCCGAGTACGCGATGTTGGAGACGTAGCGATCGGGCACGCGCCGCGGCTGGGAGAATTCGGTTTCCAGAAGAATGACGATGCGGTGGAGGGCGTCATTCTTATGCTGCGTGGAGAGCAGACGCAGAACGTCCTCAAGGGAGTTGAAGCCAAGACGGAGGAACTGAATCGCAAGATCCTGCCGCCCGACGTCAAGATACACCCTTATTACGACCGCAGCGAATTGGTGGACCTGACCACGGACACAGTGGAGGCGAACCTGCTTCGTGGCATGGTGCTGGTCTTGGTCGTGCTGATGTTTTTTCTGGTCAGCTTCCGCGCTGCCGTTATTGTTGCCCTCACCATTCCACTCTCACTCTTGTTTGCTTTCATCGTGCTCCACGCGCACGACGTTGCCGCGAATTTGCTTTCTATCGGTGCCATTGATTTTGGGATTGTCATCGATGGCACCGTCGTGATGGTTGAAAATATCTACCGCGAGCTGGCACTACGGGAGGGACAGAACTATAAGCTGAATGAAGTCATTCTTGTAGCCGCAAAAGATGTAGATCGCCCGATCTTCTATTCGGTCGCTGTTATCCTTGCCGGATATCTGCCGATTTACGCGCTGAGCGGGCCGTCGGGCAAGCTGTTTCACCCCATGGCTGAGACCATGTCATTTGCTCTGGTGGGCGCGCTTATCCTGACGCTAACACTAGTTCCCGTGCTCGCCTCCTACTGGTTCAAAAGCGGCGTAAGCGAGAAACGCAATCGCGCATTTGAATGGATGAAGGGAAAATATGCTGGTCAACTGGATTGGGCGCTCGATCGGCCCAAGACCACCATAGCGATCGCAACCCTGATCTTTGGGGCGACTCTTCTGCTGGTGCCCTTCATCGGTGGCGAGTTCATGCCTCACCTCGATGAAGGCGCGCTCTGGGTGCGGGCGACCATGCCCTACACTGTTTCCTTTGAGGAGGCCAGCAGCATTGCTCCTCAGATCCGTGACATTCTGATGTCTTATCCGCAGGTTACCGTCGTAGGTTCAGAGTTGGGGCGCCCTGACGATGGCACTGATCCCACCGGATTTTTTAATTGTGAATTCTACGTTGGCCTCAAGCCTTATAAGGACAAAGCATGGACCGGCCAGATCAGCGAGAAAAAACAGCTGATCGAATCGATCAACAAGAAGCTCACGGCCTTTCCCGGGATCATTTTCAACTATACCCAGCCTGCAGAAGATGCCGTGGACGAAGCACTCACCGGCCTCAAGAGTTCTTTGGCGGTCAAGATATACGGTGAGGATTTGAATGTATTACAGGACAAAGCGATCCAGATCAAGAACACGCTCAGCAATGTGCCGGGGTTTACCGACCTCACAGTGGTGCGCGAACTTGGTCAGCCCAGCCTGCTGGTCGACGTCGATCGGAACAAGATCGCACGGTATGGGATCAATGTCTCGGATGTGGGAGCTGTGATTTCAGCAGCAGTGGGCGGACAGGCGGTCACTCAGGTTATTCAAGGGGAGAAGCTGTTCGATCTGGTTGTCCGCATGCAGCCCCAGTTCCGCAGCAGCGAGCATGAGATCGGAAATCTGTTGGTCGGCACTCCGGACGGGCAACAGATTCCTCTCAGCCAGCTCGCCGACATCCGCCAGGGAAACGGTGCGTCCTTCATTTATCGCGAAAACAACTCCCGCTACATCGGCGTGCAATACAGCGTGGAGGGACTTGATTTGGAGCGGGCCGTTCGAGACGGGCAAGCGGCTGTCAAGAAAGTGGTGGCGCTGCCGCAGGGTTACCGGATGGAATGGGGCGGCGAATACAGCCAGTTTCTCGAGGCCAAATCGCAGATGTACTTTATTGGCCCCCTCGCCGTAGTCCTAATTTTCATGATCTTGTTTGCCCTGTACGGAAATTTCAAGTTTCCCGTCACTATCGCTCTCGGTGTAATCATGACGGAACCGGTGGGCGCGCTGGTTGCGCTGAAACTCACACACACTCCCTTCAGCGTTTCCTCAGTCTTGGGTCTTCTGGCGTTGCTCGGGGTTTCAGTGGAGACTGCGGTCATTCTCGTCTCCTACATCAACAAGCTGCGCCGGGAAGGTATGGAGATCCGCCCCGCCACCAGGGAAGCTTCGCTCCTGCGGCTTCGCCCGATTATGATGACCGCCCTGGTTGCCTGCCTGGGATTGCTGCCAGCTGCGCTTTCCACCGGCATTGGATCGGATACTCAAAGACCGTTCGCCATCGTCATCGTGGCCGGCCTCATCTCCCGGCTCTTCATCGGATTCTTCGTCAATCCTGTCTTGTACGAGATGGTTGCCCGCGAGGGCGATGTGCTGCAGGTCTAGGCGAAAGCCAGAGTTAGAACACTCACCGAGTGTGTCGAGCGACCTTTTGACATTTGCAGGAGCTGATAGCATCCAAACCGATGACCTGGAGCCAAACAATCAAAGGCGTGGACGCCGACTGCGGGGAATACACTCCCTATCAGAACTCCGGTCCAGCGAGGGTGGGCCAGCCCATCATCGCAGGCGATGGCTACGCCTACTTCCCGTACGTCTACACTCTGCAGCCGCTGGCCTCGAATCAAGCTCTTTGCCCAAGTGGTGGTTACACGAGCCACATTGAAACTCATTCGCGCTTGATGCGGGTTGGACGGACGGCTCGCCCCTTGAGATTAACGTTGGGGATTGGGCGATGGACGGTCAAAGTATCGCTTACGGTGGATCCTCGGCCGCCGGCGCCTTACCCGGCAACGTTCTTGGCACCCTAATTACCAACACAGACCAGGGCGTGCTCTACTCTTGGGTGCAATGCCCCTCTACCACAACTTCCAATGGCTGCACGCCACAGTTCCAGCTTACGACTGTCACGAACGGCAGTCCGTCTACCGTGACGACAGGCATCGGTTCTCAGCCAGGCGGAGGCCCAGTTCAGCCCATCCTGCAGCGCGCCGACGGCTCGTATATTGGTACCGTTTCCACCTTTACCGGAAACCAAATGGTCGCTTTCACTTCGTCTGGGAAGCAGTTATGGAACGGCCCCAATGACACTCCGCAGATTACGACTTCCGACGGCGGAGTCGTCGGCGCTTCCGGCACCACCTACGACCAAAACGGCATCGCGAATGGACTGGCCAGTGCCCTTGGAGGGTATAACTGGCTGGGGAATCCAAACACGTACAGCACGTCGGGAAAGAGTATCATTGCCTCAACGCTTCTGCCGTTGAATGCGGCTTATGACAGTTTTAGTCCGGCTGCTGCGGGTAACCCCTCGAATCCTACGGCGGTTCAACAATGTCCACCGCTGTCGCCTAGCGCCAACCAAGCCGTTACCCAAGCGTATTCGGGCCTCACAACTTTCTTGGCTAACACTAATAATTGCCCAAATTGCAAGGTCAAAATCTTCGGCCCTTTGAAGATGACCAGGAGCGATTTCCTGACCTATTTGCAGCAGACCCCGCTATTCTGCGATGGAACCCAAGCAACCGGCGTGTCTGCTTCCAAGATCAACGCAGCGTACCAAGACATGACAATTGCAAAACTCTTCCAAACTGATCCTCCCAGTGCAGTCACGGTACCGAATGGTCCTAGCTCGCCCCTTTGGATATTTTTCAATCCCGACCCCTCCGCTCCTTACAGCATTACGGGGAACTCCGGTGCCACTTTTAATGAGGCGATGTTATTCCACGAGGGTTTACACGGATATACTAAGCGATTTGATTCCGTTACCTTCCTTGCGCCCAAGACTTTAGGTTTGTGTGAGCTGCTTGGGGTTATGCAAGAATACCCAAATTGCGGGCCATCAAACACGGTGGTCATAACTTTCTTTATCGAAAACACCGCATGGCCCTTAC
Source organism: Acidobacteriaceae bacterium (assembly GCA_003165855.1). Lineage (GTDB taxonomy): Bacteria > Acidobacteriota > Terriglobia > Terriglobales > Acidobacteriaceae > Sulfotelmatobacter. The sequence goes on from PMXH01000304.1 coordinate 18,402, forward strand.
GATGAAACAGATACGTGCGCACCCAGGCCGTGTACTGGTGTTCGTTTGCCTCGCGTTGCTGCTCCTGTTTGCTGGGATTGCTCTAGCAACATTCGAGGTTGTCATGCACATCCCGGGAAGCTCGATTACCTGCGGGCCGCCTCCACCGTATCTAAAGCCCGTATCTCCACTGCACGCTGTCTTTACGGCACATATACTTTACGTTGGTCGCTTTGACCCACGGTACGCTATTCGATCAGGCCACCGGTTTGGCCCTTGGGCCATAGCACATGTCAAGCGTCGATATTGGGGACTTCCCTGGTGGGGCTCTCAGATTGTTGTGCTCGCTCCGGGATGGTACCAGGAAGGGGAAACCTACTTCGTCGACGGCAAGATGGGGGCCCTCCCTTACTCGAAGTTTCTTCCAGTTGTCTACACCGGTCCCTGTAACCGAACGCGGCCGTTGAGCGAAGCGGTGGTCGATACGCGGATCTTGATGCAAGGCCCACTTCGCGGAGTCCGCATCATAGGACGCACATATCGACGTCAGCCCGGCGGAAAATACGAGCCTACCCCTGGAATGGAGGTCGAGATCAGCGGTCCGGATGGCCCGATCCTAGTTACTAGCGACGCTAATGCGGTCTATGAATTCGACCGTCTGCCTGTTGGACACTACACTATTCGAATAGAACACCCCGATCGCCGAGATTACGAGGAGGGCGTCCATGACAAGATTCTCTCGCCCGGCGATGTTTGGGGACGAGACGTTTATTCCCAATAAAACCAACATTGGGGGCTGGCTGTGATCTATCAAGACGTTGTACCCACGGGAGCAGCCCGGCTGATGGCGGAGCGTAACCGAGACTACTGACCTGATGGGATGGCCATGAGCCCTCCTGCCTCGACAGTAGCAAACTGCTAGTTGTCGGGCCGGGTCCATCCCATCAGGTCACCACCAAGTGAGCGGCTCCCCGAAAGTTAATACAGTTTGAGAGTTAGTTTCCGGCAAAATCCTCCTTCGTCGGATTTTGCCAATGAAGCGGAAGCGGTTTTCGGTCGAGCAGATTGTGGCGGTGCTAAAGCAAGCCGAGATCGGGGTGCCGGTGGCGGAACTGATCCGGCAAGTGGGGATCACGGAGCAAACTCTGTATCGCTGGAAGAAGCAGTACAAGGGGCTGGAGACTGATCAGGTCCGCCAGTTCAAACAGCTCCAGGAAGAGAACGGGCGACTGAAGCGGTTGGTGGCGGAGCTGACGTTGGACAAGGTGAGGGATTGTCGCAATATAACGGCTACGCGATCTGGCTACGACTAATCAGCGATTGGGATGGATCGTGGCTGGGCCTGAACAGCCAATATATCCATACGCGCGGCGGGAAAGTGAATAGTTACGGATTAGGCACCCTTTTGCACGAGGTTCTGCATAAGAACAGCGTCGGCGGTCTCTTGACCTTCTCCTCAAGCGAGCGGAAGAATTTGCGAATTTATTTCGCTCCCTCTCTAGTTATCAATAATCCACCATTTAATGAATCAATGTTGTTCCACGAGTCGTTGCATGGTTTCAGCGGTTTGGGCGACGGAGGAGTACCGGGGCAGATCGGGCTGTGCGACGTTCTCGGCGCGACACCTCAGACCAAGATCAAGGTCGAATTTCCAAATTGCGGGAGTTCGACGATAAACATTACGGATTGGATCGAGAAGTACATTATTGCCCCACACTGATCCCTGCACTGGAGTCCTTCATGCGCTTGCGAATTTTGTTACCTTTGGTGAGTGTGATTTTGGCAGTCGTACTTTTCCGCGTTGGGGATATGCAGATAAAGAAAATCCTGGACGTCAGGCGCCAGGACCGTTTTGCCGAGCCTGTGCCCGACGCGTATGCAAGGGCTAGGTATTTCGACTACGCTATCAATGCGCCGGCATGGGCCACCCTCGGAGAAAAACGCGGTACGCTCTGGCCCAGGAGCAAGCCCTGGGAACGCAACCTAAGATACTTCCTAGCTGTCATTGTGATGTGGTATTTGGTGGGGCTCCAGTTCGACAAAAGATCTGGCGCGAGAAGGGTAGATAATGCTCGACGAGGCGCGTGGCTGGGCCAGGTCTTTGCGATAATTTGCGTGCTCTACGGACTCTTTCTTTGCCACCTGATGCTTCCTGAGTTCGTACCCTTGAGCGACTACGGGCACTGGCTACCACTCCGTCGATACGAGCCCTGGTTCATTGCCGCAGTGCTAACCTGGGGCACAGGATTGGTGCTGGCCGGCTCATATTCTCTATTCCGTCGTGCGAAACGCACAGCCTAACAAATCCGATGATCGCCTTCACCGTGGCGAGCAGCACACTGTGGACCGTGCCCAACGACACGCCGCAGATTGCGACTGCCGACGGCGGAGTCATCGGCGCTTCCGGCACCATCTACGACCAAAACGGCATCGTCACCGGCCAGACTGCAGCTCTTACGCCGAATCCAACCTCTTCTAGCGGAGGTCAGTGGCCGGGATGGCTCGCGAATCCATTAGGCATGGCATACTCCATCACATCCGGAGCGGTCACGGGCTCCGCATTTGTGCCGATCAGCTATGCGACCACTTTTGCCGCACTGCTGGGCGGCAATAACTCTGGCACGGGAACCAATGTCCAGCAGGAGTGGTTCCCCGAACTCCCCAGTTGTCCGCTTGCGCCCCCAGGTCCTCTAAAATACGGGGACAGACGGGACGTACCCCGTTGCACAAGGCCCTACGAATAGATCCCAGGCGCCTCATGTCCAAGCTTCTGTACGTACTCAACGTACGACCCCGGATACACGGTGGGATGGCGATCCGTGCCGCTCTCGCCGCCCAGTTCCAGCACACGTGAGCCGAGACCGCGAAGGAACATGCGGTCATGCGATACGAAGATCATGGTGCCTTCAAAATCCTTCAGGGCGTCCACCAGCATCTCCTTGGTCGCAAGATCCAGGTGATTGGTCGGTTCGTCGAGCACCAGGAAGTTCGGCGGGTTGAAGAGCATGCGGGCTATTGCCAGCCGCGACTTTTCTCCGCCGGAGAGTGCGCGGATCTTCTTATCTACATCTTCGCTGGAGAACTGGAATGCTCCCGCCAGGTTCCGCAACGAGCCGATACTGTCTTGCGGAAAATCCTGTTGCAACTGTTCGCTGACGGTGAGGTCGGGATTGAGCAGATCTAAAGACTGTTGCGCGAAGTAGCCCATATACAGGCTGGCGCCGAGCCGCACGCTTCCGGCATCTGGAGCACTGGCTCCGGCAATCATTTTAAGAAGCGTAGTCTTACCGGCGCCGTTTCTTCCCATGACGGCCCAGCGTTCTCCGCGGCGGATGGTGAGATTGAACCCTTCGTAAATCACACGCGGGCCGTAACTCTTGTGCAGATTTTCGAGGACCGCCACCTGTTCGCCCGATCGCGGAGGGACACGAAAGTCAAACTTCACCACCTGGCGTTTCTTTGGCAACTCGATCTTTTCGATCTTGTCCAAGGCCTTGATCCGGCTCTGCACCTGGGCGGCTTTGGCGGCGTGCGTCCTGAAGCGATCGATGAAGCGCTGTTCTTTGGCGAGCATGGACTGCTGGCGGGCAAATGCTGCCTGCTGATTGCTTTCTCGCACCGCGCGCTCGCGCTCGTAGAAGTCGTAGTCACCCGAGTAGGTGATGATTTCGCCGCCATCGATCTCCGCAATCTTTGATACCAGACGATTCATGAACTCGCGGTCGTGCGAGGTCATCAGCAAAGCACCGGGAAATGACTTGAGAAACTGCTCGAGCCAGATGATGGATTCGATGTCGAGGTGGTTCGTCGGTTCGTCCATCAGCAATACATCCGGCATTCCGAGCAGGACGCGCGCCAGCGCAACCCGCATCTTCCATCCGCCGGAGAGAGCGCCCACGTCGCCATCAATCTGATCGTCTTTGAATCCCAGCCCGTGCAACACTTCACGGGCTTGCGATTCGAGGGCGTAACCGCCTAAATGCTCGTACTCCTCCTGCACATGACCAAAGCGATCGAGGATGCGGTCCATGTCATCCGCCTTGTCAGGGTCGGACATTTCGTGCTGCAAGGCTTCGAGCTCGTGGTGCAGATCGCCGACGCGTCCGCTCCCTGCGATCGCTTCATCCAGAACCGAACGGCCCTGCATTTCCTCGACGTCCTGGCGAAAGTAGCCGATCGTCAACTTCCTGGGGACAGAGACCGCGCCGTCGTCGGGAGTCTCCTCGCCGACCACCATGCGGAAAAGCGTTGTCTTGCCCGACCCATTGGGACCGACCAGTCCGACTTTTTCGCCGGGATTCAACTGAAACGAAGCATCCACGAAGAGCAACTGCTTGCCATACTGCTTATTGATGTTTGAGAAAGAGATCATTTTGAAGGAGCAACTCGCGGCGCCGTGCCTCTTAATTAGTGTAGCCGCAGTGTAGCCCGGCCAGAAAATTGCCGGCCAACGCTTGGCACGTTGGGGATCAGTGAACAGAAATCAGGCATCGCAAAATTCACACTTGACATTGACAGATAATCCACTACCCTATGGTTGTGGATAAATTAGGTACAACGTTTGCGGCTTTGTCTGATCCAACCCGCCGGGCAATGATCGAACGACTCTCCCGTGGGCCGGCCTCTGTGCATGGATTGACGGAACCGTTTGCACTTTCGCAGCAGATGATTTCAAAACATATTGCCTACCTGGTGCGGGCGCGGATTGTGATCAAGACCAAGCGTGGACGAGAGAGTGTGTG
>PMXH01000399.1:0-4967 GCA_003165855.1 Acidobacteriaceae bacterium
GAAGCATCTGCTCTCGAGCGAGTTTGCGCTGGGCGCGGACGCTTCGGTCGCAGCCGGGCCGGTGGGACGCCACGCCGAAGGGAATACTGACTGGAAAATGCGGGCCGAGGTGCTGACCTATTCGCGGGCGCGGGGTCTGTTTGCGGGTGTGAGTCTGAATGGAGCGCAGATTAAGCAGGATAAGGACAGCACGCGGGAGTTTTATGGGCGCATGGTGCCGTTTAGGACATCGCTGGTTGGAGAGATTGANNGCTTCGGCTTTCGGGCTTCAGCTAAATCTTGAACACAGGGGACACTGAGGAGCACAGGGTAAGGCTTCGGACCTCACTGTTTCCCGCTCGTTTGACAAATAAATTTTGACGATGGTACCGTTCCGCTTCCCCTAATGCGGCAGCGACTTGAGTACGCGGCAGCTTGGCCGTTCATCAAAATTCTGGGCATTTTGCCGCGTCCGCTGGCGCGGGCCATCGCCATTGGGTTGGCTTGGGTTGTATATCTTCTGCACGTGCGATTGCGGCAGGTGGGCATGCGCAATCTTGCCATGGTGTTTCCGGAAAAAAGTGAGGCGGAGCGGGCGCGGATTCTGCGCGGGGAGTTTACTTCGCTGGGACGTCAACTGGCGGAGGTCTGCCACTTTCCCAAGTACACGCTGGAGAACGTCGATCAGGTCGTGGTGTATGACGGCTTCGAGAATTACGAACGGGCCCATGCTCGTGGTAAGGGCGTGTTGTTGTTTGCGGGACACTTTGGAGGCTGGGAGCTTTCGTCGTTTGTCCTGTCGATGCACGGGCACTGGATGTACGTGATCATGCGGGGCATGGACAATGTGTATCTGGGCGAACTCATCCTGCGCTATCGCACGATGCACGGCAACAAAGCTGTGGACAAGGATGATTTTGTGCGCGGGCTGCTTTCGGCGATGAAGGCTGGGGACGTGGTGGGCATGCTGATGGATACGAACATGACTCCGCCGCAGGGAATCTTTGTTGATTTTTTCGGCATCCCGGCATGCACGGCGAGCGGGCTGGCGCGGATTGCCTTGCGCACGGATGCGGCTGTGGTGCCGACGTTCACCATCTGGGACGCAGACCTGGGGAAATACCGGCTGCGGTTTGATCCGGCGGTGGAGTTGGAGCGCACCGGCGACCTGGAAGCGGACATCAAGGCCAACACGCAGAAATTTAATTTGATTATCGAGGACTATGTGCGGAAGTATCCGGAGCAGTGGCTGTGGGTGCACCGGAGGTGGAAGACGCGGCCGCCGGGAGAGAAGGGGTTGTATTGAGGGAAGGCTCTTACAGTGCACGGGCTCAAATGCCGCGCCGAACCTGAGGTTCGAGCCGTCACCGTGTATAATCTGGGGACTTTGTGGGGACGAGGTGGCTCTAATTTCTCTGACCTGGGATACGAGGCAGAACCCGCGCCCACGATTACGAGCACAAATCCAAGTACCCCAACCAGGAGACAATGTGGAGCACACGACAGGAATGCGGTTTAGTTGTCCTTCTCACCATGCGGCCGTCCGGCGGGGCGCGGCAATTCTTCTTCTCGTTCTTATGGCGATGGCGTTCTCGGGCCAAACCGCGTCTGCTCAAACTGGATTTACCGGGATCTTCGGCGGCGGGCCGTTTTACAAGAACGCGGCAAACAACATCACCGAAATAGAGAATTCCGGTTTCACGGAAGCCATTGTCTGGAGTGTCGAGGTCAACAGCACGGGCGACTTGAATTTCAATGGAGAGTTTCCCCTGACCTCCGGTGGGGTCTATGTGGGCAACGAGACGTATCCCAATTTTCCCGCAGACATGGCGCAGTTGAAACAAGGGACGGTGAAGAGGGTCACGTTCAGCGTCGGCTCATCCAATTTCGGAGACTGGGAAGACATTACCGCGCTGGTCCAGGCGCAGGGGACTGGACCGACCAGCATCCTTTATAAGGACTTTCAAGCGCTGAAAGCCGCCATCCCAGCACTGGATGCCATCGATTTCGACGATGAGAACAGCTTCAATTCGCCGACCACGATTGCGTTTGGCGTGATGCTCGGGCAACTGGGTTATCACGTAATGCCCGACCCTTTCGATGACAGCAGTTATTGGACGAATGTAGTTTCACAAATGAACAGTCAACTTCCAGGCACGGTGGACGGAGTACACCTGCAGGCGTACGCGGGCGGCAGCGGAAATAGTCCTTGCGTGGGATGGAATTTCGGCAGTGTTCCGGTGTTTCCTGGTCTGTGGGATCAAGACGACACCCCGAGCCAGGTCGAGAGCATTATGAGCGGCTGGCACAGCCAATGTGGCATCGTCGGCGGGTTCATGTGGCTTTATGACGATTTCGTCGGTACAGGTCTGGCGGCACAATATGCCAGCGCGATAAACACGGCGGTTGGGGGCAGTGGTTTCACACTTTCGGGACCAACGAACGTGTTCTTGAATCAAAATTCAACGGCCAGTGCGGTGATCACGATCAAGGACTTGAACGGTTTTGGCGGGGCTGTAACGCTAAGCCTGTCTAGTCTACCGAAAGGCGTGCGAGCATCGATCGAAGGGCAGGGGAATAAACAGAAGCTGGTATTCAAAGCTACTCCGGCTGCCACTACGGGATTCACTGCGGTGACGGTTACGGGAACTTCCGGCAGCATTACGCAAACCCTGCCGTTCACACTGGCCGTAAGCGCAGGCGTGGGCTCTACGGGAACGGGCACGCAGGTGGATCTGTCTTCGGAATTCAATGTGAACGGAATCTACACTGACGGCTCGACGTATTCGACCGGAGGCTTGGACGGTACAGGGTATTCGTATTCGGCGAACCTGCTGACTACGTCGCGAGTTTTTAGCGGTGTACTGTTTGACTTTGGACCGGCCAATGAACTTGACGCGGTTGGTTCCAGTGGCCAATCGGTTCCTCTACCCCAAGGCAAGTTTTCCGGCCTTTTGCTGCTAGCGACTGGCGTGGAGGGAAGTCAAACATCCGAGACGCTCACGGTCAACTACACGGATGGAACGAGTTCGCAATTCGTGCAAAGCTTCAGCGACTGGTTCACCCCGCAAAAATTCCACGGCGAGTCTGAAGGGGTTGCCATGGCTTACCGGAATTATGAGAACGGCACGAAGGATCAGCGGACATTCAGCCTGTATGCTTACCGGTTTGCTTTGAATCCGGCGAAGGTTGTCGAGAGCGTTAGTTTGCCCAATGATCCGGACGTTCTGGTGCTGGCGGCTACTCTGGTGCCGTGAGTGGGGACGACAGCTCGGTTGCGTTGAGATCTGAGCGAGCGATTTTCATCGTAGAATCGGCGCAAGTGCAGGAACGTCCNNTTGATTGGGCGCTCTCGCATCCCGCACGGGGCGGGATGTTCGCATAGAAGAATCATGGTCGCGGTTTCGGCCGAATCGATGGTTGGTGGAACGATCTTCCACCGCGAGTGATTGGCGTGAGATTTCCAGAGTCCTGGTCCTCAACCTCTCGTCCTTGACAGCGTCTTCGCTCTTATCGAGGGCCAACCCGCCCTAAGTTACCTGCTCATTGATATTCATAGGCTCCCATATCTATGATTCCCCCAACAATTCTGGGATGGCTCGCGAAGTCCTTAGTGGGAATGTCCGGAGCTGAGTTCGTGCCGGCATTGATTGCAGGCGAGCCTTGGAGCAACTGGTAGTTGTTTTTGGCGGAATTCACGAATTGTGGAAGAGCTGAAATATTGCCGTGTTGTCCTGCAAAACCGGCGCAGCTGTCTCCGTAAGAAACCTGGGTCGCGCTGAACGCGTCGTTGTACTGAACGATCGGGGGGCCGTCCTGATAAAACGGATTGCAAAGCAAGTCTGCTTCACTTCCGGCGGCAGAGATAATGTTGTTTATGATCTGAGCGTTGGTGTTGTAGCCATCGGCGAAGACGGCAGCATCCGCACTACCGGTTGGCGAACTGGCAATGGTGTTATTGATCAAGAGGAATCCAGTGACGCTTAGAGGTATTTGGCTAAAGATCTGCGATCCGGATCCGGCGGTGTTCTGTGCTATCACGTTCTGAACAATTATTTCGTCCGATTCATTAACCATGTAGAGTCCGCCTCCTTGCCCGGTTCCGGCGCTATTGCTGAGGATTGTGTTGTTTTCGATCAAAGTACTGCTGGCGCCGTTCAGCTCAAAGCCAGCCCCAGACTCGGCAGAGTTGTTGCGGAGCGTATTGTGCAGGAACTGAGCAGTCGACGAACCAACTACAGAGACTCCCCCCCCGAATTGCGCTGAATTGTTCTTAATCACATTCCAGGTAACGATGGGGGATCCCCAATAAATTCCAATTCCACCCCCGTCACCGTCATTCGCGTTGCAGTTAGTGATTATGTTGTTGCGGATGGTGGGCGACGCAGCCCTGATTGAGATGCCACCACCCTGGTAGCCGAAGTCGAAGGTTCCAACACCGTTCTCCAAAGTGAAGCCACTGAGAACTGATTTTGGGCCTTCGCCGGTAACAAACGCCACGACCGGCGCAAGACCGTTCCCGTTAATGATGGTGACATTCTGCCCACCACTGCTCTTAACGGTGATGGCTTTGCCCATGAAATTAATGTTCTCAATGTAAGTTCCGGGAGCGACGAGTACGGTGTCTCCGTTGACAGCTGCGTTAACGCCGTCCTGGATCGTGGGTTGCTGGGCTGGGACGTTGATGGTTGCGGCAAACGCAGCAGCGACGGTAGCCAAAATCCATACGCTGAGCATTTTGAGGGTGAACTTCATTATGTGATCCTCCACGGATGGTCGTCAAAAAGGGCGGGAGCCCATTGTCCCCTGCGCCGATTCGCAAGTCAATCTTTAAAGTCTTAAGGAAGCCGCGAACTCGTCTTCAGAATTGCGTTTGCGATGATGGGTGTTGAAAGCGCCGGACTATTTGTCAAACGTCCTTCGGACGCAGCTTTCCCAAGTCTGCACATGAGTGCAATCCGTTACAATCTAATCTTCCTATGAAAACA
>PMXH01000399.1:4973-5105 GCA_003165855.1 Acidobacteriaceae bacterium
GAACAGCGGGACGGAGGCGATTGAGGGGTCGATCAAGCTGGCGCGGCTGGCGGGACATCGCGCGGGTGGGCAGGCGAAGTCGCGGCTGGTGGCGCTCGAGGGGTCGTATCACGGGCGGACGTTTGGAGCGCT
>PMXH01000399.1:5147-6737 GCA_003165855.1 Acidobacteriaceae bacterium
GGCTGCCGCTGGGTGCGTTCATCGCGAAGGAAGAGTTTGCTTCGGCGATTTCGCCGGGGCAGCATGGGACGACATTTGGTGGAGGACCTTTGGCTTGCCGAGTTGCTTTGGAGTTTTTGGCGATCGTAGAAGACGAGAAGCTGCTGGACAACGTGAATAAGGTTGGTGCGTATTTGCAGCAGGAGTTGAAGATCGTCGTGGAGAAGAGCGCGGCGGCGAAGGAAGTGCGGGGGCGGGGATTCATTCAGGGGNNCAGTGGTCAGTGATCAGTGGCCAGTGACGCGCAACAGCGAGCGGGTGATGGAAACGCCTGGCCGGGCTTGCGTTGTGTAAACGGGTAAGGGGGCCTTCGACTTCGCTCAGGATGACAGAGAAAAAGAGAACAGTGGTCAGTGACGACCGGTTTTGCTTTGCTGGCCGCTGATCACTGGACACTGGCCACTGGGGAAAAAAACGGGGAGCCGAAGCTCCCCAAGTGAAGCGAACAGAGGCGATGTTCTCTTGAATAGAATCCGGCGACGGCAAAAGAGTTGTCTTGGGCGAAAGATTTGGAGTGAGAAGATTTGAATGGGATGGCGGCAGAACGGGAAATTTCTACCACGCCGTTTCCTGGGTGGAGTGCGGGCGCGGAAGAATGCTGGATGGATATTGATGGCGCGCGCATGCGGTATCTGCGGGCGGGTTCGGGGCCGGCGCTGATTTTGCTGCACGGGCTGCTGGGATATTCGTTCTCCTGGCGATACACGATGCCGGCGCTGGCGCCTTATGCAACGGTTTATGCGCCGGACATGATGGGAGCGGGGTTTTCGGATCGAGCGGCCGGCATCGATCATTCCATGCGAGGAACGGCGAAGCTGGTTTTGCGGTTTGCAGCGCGGCTGGGAATTACGTCATTCGATCTCCTGGGGACATCGCACGGCGGGGCGGTGGCGATGATGGCCGCTGCGGAATGCCTGGGCGGCAAGGCTGGGCTGCACCTGCGGAGGCTGGTACTGGTGGCGCCGGTGAATCCGTATTCGGCGCATGGGCAGCGGCTGGCGCCGTTTGCAGGAAGTAACTTTGGTTCTATCTTGTTCCGGTTCGGAGTGTTCCGAATGAGTTTCTTGTATCCCATGATACATGCTCGTTTGTATTACGACCGCAGCCGCATTCCTCCGGGAACTCTGGAGGGCTACATGGCTCCGCTGGCGAAGCCGGGCTTGTTCGACCACGCTCTGAGCATCGTGCGGACATGGAGTCAAGATCTGCGCGAACTGGAGGCGACTCTGCCGAAGTTGGCGGGCATTCCCACGCTCCTGATGTGGGGCGATAAAGATCCCGCGGTGTATGCATCGTCGGCTGCACCGCTGGCGAAATACTTTCCGAATTCCAAATTGATCGTTTTTCCCGGCATCGGACACCTGCCCTATGAGGAATGCCCGGAGGAGTTCAACCGGGCATTGATTGAATTTCTGACGCGGGAGAAACTTCCCGCCTGACAAGGAAGCGAGCCAAACGCGCTGTTATTGCGCCGCATAAGGACCCTTCGGCAAGCTCAGGGGAGGCTGCGGCGCACCGCGCGGCTCGCCCAGGTCCTTCGTTCGCGCAAAG
>PMXH01000041.1 GCA_003165855.1 Acidobacteriaceae bacterium
CCGATGCCGTCGCCGGGAACGAGCGCGATGCGATAAGTCTTCATGCCTGGGAACCCCCACTGGACACGGCCATTCTATCTGCAGGAGGTCTGGTCGAAGCAAATGGAGCGTAAAAAAGCGGGCGGAGCTTGCTCCGTGACTCCGAAGCAAGCGCCGCCCGAAACGAGGAGGGACAAAAACGGCGCGGCCCAGCGACCGCCGCCGCTCTTATTTAATGATGTACTCCTGTGAAAAGTAGAAGTACCGGGGATTGATGTCCGGCGTGGTGCTCTTGATGAACTGGCCTTTGAAGAAGTGGCTCACGCCTAGCTGTAAGTTGTTCTGACCAATTTTTATGGTCATGAAGCCATCCAGTTCCTGGCCGACACGTCTTCCCGCGGCGCCGGTGGCGGACGAGGAGATCTTGGAGCCGGAGCTCGCATAAAGCGAGTCAGTGGCGCTGAACAGCGTCTCGTCGGTGTACATCGCGTTGAAAGCCACGGTCTTCGAAAGGCCGAGGGTCTCAAGGCTCTTGAAGGTTTTCAGGTTTTTCCATCCGAAAAGGTCCTGGTCGCCAAACTTGTCGTGATTGGACGGGGTCAGCTGGTCAAAGGTGGCGCTGTGGGCTTCGCCTTTGTGCGAGCCCGAAGCCACTTTGTATTCGGCCGAAGTGCTCAGCGGCAGGGTGAATAGACGGAACGGTCGAGATGCGCCGGCAAACCACGCATAGGCGCGCTGATCCAGCAGGCCTGAGTGGCCGGTTTGCCCGATCGCTTCAAGGCTGAGAGCAATCCGGCCGGGCAGCGGACCGTAAACACGCGAACCGAAGTTGTTGGTGCCGAGCGTGCCCGAGCCGGTCCATCCGCCGATTACATTCTCTGAGTGGCGCAGCGCATAAGTGTCCACTGAGAATTTGCGCCACACACTCGTGAAGATGTCGTAAGTGCCCCAGTAGCGGTTGCCGAGCTCAGGCGTGTTGAAAGAGCCGGGCAACACGATGACCGGCGAAACCATCAGGGCGTCAAGTGTGACATTCTTTCTGGCGAACTCGAAGCGGCCGTAGTCGTAGGTGCGCGAGGTGTTGGTCCATTGCGGGGTGCCGATCACGCGGGTCTCGCCGTAATTGAACATCTGCCTGCCGGCCGAAAAGTTGAAGGGGCTGGATTTTGTGCCGAAAGTCAGATAGCCCTCCTGAAGGTCCATGGGATCGCGCATGGTGTTGGGCGCGGGAGCGCCGTAAAAGGGCGCGCGCGCGTCCTGGCCCATCGCAGAAACAGTGAGCCACGAGAGGGGCTGATAGCGCACCCCGATCCGGATGCGGCTCAACATGTCCTGCTGGTTGACGGCCTTGCCGAACGAGACGCCATCCTTCTCTTCCCAACGCGTCCGCTCTTCAAAGTGGATTGAGAACTTTCCTCCGGTCGCATCCCTGAGGGCATCGGCGCCCTTTGCGAGCGGGTCGCTCTGCGCCTGAACGCCGAGCGGCAGACACAGCATGAAGCAGATCGAGGTGCAGCCCAAGAACTTGTTCATCGTCGTCCCTCCGGACCAGGCACAGCCTGCGGTTTACAAGGGTATCGGCCGGAATTGGTCGAACTGTAGTCGCAGGCAGGCTCGTACCAGGTTGCGCCCTGCGCCGCGACCAACTCACGCCCCCCGCGGATTGGCCGATAGGAACGGAGATGATCTCGATACCCTCCGGAGTTTGGGATGAACCTCTTTCCAGGGGGCTCCGGGGCGCGAGGCGAGAGTTTGCGGTGCGCAAGCACCGAGAGAGCGACCATGATCAGACGGCTTGGCTTGGAAAAACTGCTTGTGTTGGGCTTTGGGCTGGTACTGCTCACGGCCGCGGTCGCGGGCCTGACGGCCATTCGCTGCGAAGTGGCGGCGCGGAACTCGGGTGCCGCTTCAGCCGCTGAAGGTCGGCACGCATTGATGGCGCAAAAGCTGGCGATGCTGCAACAGCGCGAGCAGGCAACTTCGCGCGCCTTCTTTTTGCAGCCCGCGGAGGGCGGCGACAAGCGCTGCATTGAAGNNTTTGCCGCCATCAACCAGCAACTGCTGGCAGAAACAACCGATGCGACGGCGCAGGCCGACCTCGCGGAGATCGAGAAGACGTGGAGTGCGGGCGAACAGGAGCTGGGAAAGATGTTCGCACTGGGACGCCAGGGCGAGAACCAGCAGATGCTGGCGGAGCTTCCGGCCTCTGTGGCGCTGAGCAAGAAGATCCAGACAGCGTTGACGAATTATGTTGCATACGTGAACGGGATAGCCGGCCAGAGGCAGCTCGAACAGGAAGCGGTGACACGGCGGGGGCTGTGGCTGTCGTCGATCCTCATTGGCGCGGGATTCCTGGTGGCCATATTCTGCGGCGCTCTCACCATCAGAATTGTGAGCAAACGGGTGAATACTGCGCGGCAGGCGCTGGAGTTGATTGCCGCAAAAGATCTATCGATGGATGACATCGAGGTTCAAACGCAAGATGTGGTGGGGCAGATGCTCTNNGTCGGTGAACACGATGAAAGGAAGCCTTACCGAGGTAGTGGCGGAACTGATGCAGATCGGCGAGCAGATCTCTGCGGCCGCGGCGGAACTGGCGATTACAGCCCAAGGGTCGGCGCACAGTGCCGACGAGCAACGGGTCCAAACCGACCACGTGGCCACTGCATTGGACGCCATCGCCGGCGCCATAAAGGAAGTGGCGCAGCATACCGTCAGCGCGTCAGAGTCTGCGGCACGGGCAAGCGCGTCGGTGCGCAGCGGCGACGAGGCTGTGGCGCTCACCAGCGCAAAGATGATGGAGATTACCGAGCGCTCAGCCGAAGCGGCGAAGAGCATCGAGGAACTTGTGGGCCAGTCCGAGGCGATTGGACGGGCGGCGGGCCTGATCCGCGAAATCGCTTCGCAAACCAATCTGCTGGCCCTCA
>PMXH01000275.1 GCA_003165855.1 Acidobacteriaceae bacterium
TCCCGAGCAAGCGTTCTTTGCGCAGCGAGGGATCTGGGCGAGCCGCGCGAAGCGTCGCGCTCTTTGCGACGCAATAGTCGCGCGTTTGGCTCGCTTCCCTAGCGATCCGCCACGATCCTTAATTCTTTTCCTTAATATTCTTTTCCGCGAATCCCGCACCCGTGACGGATTACAATTTCTTTTCCTGACCTTAGCGAGTTGATAGGAGGGTCGACCGTGCCACCAATCATGCGTGCGGCGCTGCGCCGTTGCCTGCTACTTCTGCTGCTGAGCGCGTTGGCCGGCGCCCAGAGTTTTGAGCAGCGCACCGCTCTGTACCTGGATCGCGTTCGCAAACAGCCNNGGCGCGATCTATGCCGAAGATCTGATCGACTTCGCAGCCGACGGCCAGCTCTGTGTGGACCGCACTTCTTCACGCCTGTTGCCCGGGCCCTGCGATTCCTGCGAGACTTACACCGCCAAGCCTGCGGCCCGCTGCGCTTACGGCGATCACGTGCTCTACAACCAGATGGTCGACACCTGGTCGATGCGCAACTGGAGGCCGGGCGACGAATCGGGTCACGATCATTTCTTCGCCGCGTTCGACAAATTCGGGCTGGCCTCGCACACCCATGTGGCGGAGGCGATTGCCGCAGCCACCAACCGCGCTGGCATGGACCATCTGCAGTATGTGGAGTTCATGCACACCGCCGATGCCGGTGCGGCGGCGCAACTGGCGGGAAAAGTCGAGTGGGTTCAGGACTTCGCCAAAATGCGCGACGCGCTGTTAGCCGCAGGTATGAAAGATGTGGCCGTGGAAACTGGCAAGAGACTCGCCGCCGAGGATGCCAAGGCCAAGGAAATTCTCAAGTGCGGAACCGCGGATGCCGCGCCGGGATGCAATGTGACCGTGCGCTATCTTTATCAGGTGCTGCGCGGGTTGCCGCATGAAGTCGTGTTTGCGCAGATTCTGCTGGGCTTCGAACTCGCCTCGTCCGATCCACGTTTTGTTGGATTGAACCTGGTGATGCCCGAGGACTGGTACGTGCCCATCCACGACTTCAACGAGCACATGGCGATGCTCGATTATCTGCACACCGTCTATCCCAAGGTGCACATCACGCTGCACGCCGGTGAACTTGCCATGGGACTTGTTCCGCCCGAGGATCTCACGTTTCACGTTCGCGCCTCGGTCGAGCGCGGTCACGCGGAGCGCATCGGCCACGGGGTTTCCGTGATGAACGAAACGGATCCGATTGCGTTACTGCATGAAATGGCGGAGCGTAACGTGCTCGTTGAAATCGCGCTGACCTCAAACGATATGATCCTTGGCATCAGCGGGGACGACCATCCGCTGCCGATTTACATGAAGTACGGCGTTCCTGTGGCGCTGGCAACCGACGATGAAGGCGTATCTCGCTCGGACCTGACGCATGAATATTTACGCGCGATTGAGAGTTACCGCTTGTCCTATGTGGATTTGAAGCGCATGGCACGGCAAAGCCTGGAGCACAGCTTCCTGCCCGGCCAGAGCCTGTGGATGGACACGAAACTGGTATTTCGCATGGCGCCGGCGTGCGCAGGGGATGCGGCAGCTCCGGACAAGCCATCGGCTGCATGCGAGCAATTTCTCGCTTCGAATGAACGTGCGCGGATGCAGTGGAAGCTGGAAGTCGAGTTCGCCAAGTTCGAGAAGAGATATTAGAAGTAGCGCCGACCGTCGCTACATCTGGAGAAGCATGCCCCGCAAGCCGCGAACGTTGATTGGCTCGCCCCTGGAATGGCAGATGAGCGCGTCGCCAGTCGCTCATCCTATCGTTCCCGTGCTGGCCGAGCGCGGCGGCACGCAACTGCGCACGCCGCTGCCGGTCGTGGTAGTCGACACGCGTGAGCAAATCCCGCTTTCGTTCCGACGCTTCAAAGGCTGGTTTGCCGGGGTCGAAATGCGCGCTCTGGCGCTGGGCGATTACAGCGTGGCCGGGATGGAAGATTCTTGTGTGGTCGAGCGCAAAGATCTTTCCGACCTGGTTCACTCCTTCACCGAGAATCGGGCAGTGTTTGTAAAACGGCTGCGGCGCATGAGCGAGCTTCCTCACAGCTTGCTAGTCATTACTGCGCCGCTCAGCCAGATCAAGAGCCCGTACCCGCACGGCCGGGGCAAACCTAACCAGGTTACTCAGTCTCTGATCGCGGTGTTGGTCGGCCTGCGCCTGCCTTTTGTTTGCACGGAGACGCACGAACTGGGAGAGGAAATCGTTGCGTCTTATCTGTATCAAACGTTCTTATATGATTGGCTGGAACGCAACGGCCACGGGCGATTCTTGGTGGATGACGATTTGTAGTTTAGCCCAAAGGAGTCCGGCAGCTAAGGATTCGAAGTCCGAGCCTTACTCGGTCGTGCGCCCACCGGGAACCAGACCCCCACCCAGAAAGCAGCTAGAGTAGCAACGTTTAAGAACGCCCAAAGCCCCCTGCTGCCAAGCCGTACCGGGAAGATGGGGTTATAGAAGAGAGCAACCGCCCCGTAGGCCCAGAGCCACCAGTTCGACCGAGCGGGATACGCATTCGCGAATCCAACAGCTGCGGCGAGGCAGAAAATCGATCGCAGTAAGACGTAAAAACCGTATGGAAGTTTCGCCAGGCCCAAGATCGCAGCAAGAGTACAGGCGATCGCGAGTTGCCAAGGCAGAAAACCTAGGCCATGAGTGAACGAATGTCTCCGGGCAAAACGGTCGGGTCGCCCCGTGTGTACAGGTGCCAAGACCGTGTCGTAGGCCACGTTCGGCTCTGGCGCCGGAAGCCTCTCCAACCACCTGCCGAACTCGGCGCGGACGAAAAGGGGAAATGCGATGTCGATTGGAGTCCCTTCGACAGATGGGTAAGCCTGATGCATTGCCTCTACGATTTTCGACCGACTCAACGAGCCTTCTGCATCGCTGTTCCAGTCGCCGTCCCAGAGGAAACGTTCGAAAGCGCAGGCCAGCCTTTCTTCGCAGTCTGGTTGCCATGCTCCCTCTTTGATTTCTAACCATTCTTCGAGCTTCGAGATCGTTTCCTTGGGCAGGCTACGTCGGAGCGCGTGGACAAATGCGTGGAAGAAGTCGGCAACGTTAGATGTCGGACGCAAGCTAATTATCGCCCTCCCGTCAGGCTGAAAGTCAACTAGCCCGCGGGCGCACCAAGCCGCCGTACGGATCGGATTCGGTAGTTTTGCCCGCTGCTCCAGATCGCGGAGTTCCGTACTTAGGAGAGCCCTCTCTTGAGAAGACAGGATATGAGCGAGTCGTCCACGGACTTCCTGGATCCGCCGCGCCAATTCATCCGATCCGGTGACAGCCAAGGCTAAACCCCCAACGACGGCAGCATTTTAGCAGAGCGGCGCAATTCGGGGCCGATTTGATTTGTTCGGACGTTACAGGTAAAACGTTTCTTCGGCAATCATGGATGATGAATTCACACTCGCGGAAACGGCGGCGCAATTTGTATTGCAGCGCGCCCCGTTGCGTCCAAAAATTGGCCTGGTCTTAGGTTCCGGCCTCGGCGGCTTCGCCGATTCTCTCACCGACGCGACTCGCATTCCGTTCGCCGAGATCCCTGCCTTCCCGCGCTCGACCGCGATTGGCCACGCCGGACAGATGGTGATCGGCAAAGCAGGCGCCGTCCCCGTCGCAGTGATGCAAGGACGCGTGCATCTTTATGAAGGTTACTCGGCGCAGCAAGTCGCTTTCCCCATCCGCGTCTTCGGCCGCATGGGAATTCGCGCGGTTATCCTGACCAACGCGGCGGGGGGGATCAATCTGAATTACCAGCAGGGCGCGCTGGTGCTGATCCGCGACCACATCAACCTGCAGGGAGCAAATCCCTTGGTCGGTCCGAACGATGACCGCCTCGGCGTCCGCTTCCCCGACATGACGCGCGCCTACGCCAAATCGTATCGCGAGCTGGCCCGAGAAGAAGCCGCTAAGCTGGGCATGACGCTCCATGAAGGGGTTTACGCGGCACTGCTCGGGCCCAGTTACGAGACGCCCGCCGAAATCAAATATCTGCGAGCCATCGGCGCGGATCTGGTCGGAATGTCGACGGCGTTCGAGGTGATCGCCGCGCGTCACATGGGAATCAAAGTTCTCGCCATCTCATGCGTCACCAATATGGCCGCCGGGATTCTCGATCAGCCGCTCTCCCACCGGGAAGTCATGGAAACCGGCGAGCGCGTCAAGACCAGCTTCGAGGCACTGCTGCGCGCCGTGCTGCCGCGCATACAAGACGACAAAGGCATCGCAGAATAAATTAAATGCTGTCATCCCGAGCAAAGCGAGGGACCTTGGTGTTTGCTTGCGCCACGTCATTGTTGGCGCCGTGAGCAAGAACCAAGGTCCCTGGCGTCGCTCGGGATGACAAGGGTTTTAATCCAGCATCACTTCCGCGGAATAAACAATTCCACCGGCGGCTTCACCCCGTACACCGCCGAGAAACTTCCCTGGTTCACCGCCATCGCGAAATGCCCGCGCGAGTCGATATACAGCAAAGGCTGCCCCAGCGCCACATCGCTGAACGTCCGCACGAACTTGATCTTCAACTCTTTCTCCCCGACCTTCACCGGAACTTCCTGGCCGCGCTGGTAGCCAAGCTTCAGAAAATCCTCAGCGTCCAGGTTCGTCACCAGATTGCCGAACGGACCGTCGGTCGCAATCACCTCCGCCGTAATCCCGTGCTCGTCAAGCCGCGCCGCCTTCAATTCCAGCCGCACCAGCTTTGCAACCGGCATCTCCGGACCCACCTTCGTCCAATCGTCGCCCCGCGCCACATGCGCTCCCGCCGGAGAAAAAATGTCGCGCCCGTGAAATGTCGACGATAGCTTGGTGCCGATCATCCAATCCGTATTTGTGATCTCGTGTACGCTCTCGATGCCGTCGCGCTGCTCCACCAGCGTGAGCAGTCCGTTGTCCGGCAATACAAAATACTGCCCGCGTTTCGACTTGGCGACGATCGCCTTGCGCGTGCTGCCCACCGTCGGATCGATCACCACCACGAAAACCGTTCCCGCCGGAAAGTAAGGCGTGGCGCCGTAAAGAAAACGCGCGCCATCGAGAATGGAAAACGGCGTCACCTGATGCGTCAGATCGACGATGCGCACCTCCGGCATAATCGAATACATCACGCCCCGGCAAATGGCCACCGAGTCATCCACCACGCCGAAGTCGGTCATGAAGACGATGGTCTGCGGATACCTCACGCCTTGCGCGCTCACAAGCGTCGAGAATGCAAGCGTCAGCGCCAGCAGCACGGCAAGCCCGTGGCTCGTATAGGTCGCAAAAAACTTTGCCCCGTGATGCGGCTTTGAAAGGGCGCGACTTCCAGTCGCGCCGTAAAGGCCGAAAAACGTCAACAGCGGCTTCAGCCGCATAACCATCCTCCTGTTTCACCTGCAAATCTTTGGCCTGCCAGAATACTCGGGACTGTCGCACCATCGCAAATCCCCGCGCTCCGTCCCTCCGATCTATAATGTTCTGTTCTGTCCACGCCCGACCGCAAGGAGGTCTTCATGTCCGCAGTCATCCCCGAGAAATACCGCGATCTGTTCCAGAAGCGCGCATTCGCCAGCCTGGGCACGCTCATGCCCGACGGCCGCCCGCAGGTCACACCCGTCTGGTGCGACTTCGACGGCGAGCACGTCATCTTCAATTCCGCCAAAGGACGCCAGAAAGACCGCAACGTGCGCCGCGATCCCCGCGTCTCTCTGGCTGTGGTCGATCCCGAGAACCCCTACCGCTATCTCGAAATCCGCGGCCGCGTCGTCGAGATCACCGAAGATGGCGCCAGCGCGCACATCGACAAGATGGCCAAGAAATATCTCGGCGTCGATAAATATCCCTATGGCCAGCCCGGCGAAGTCCGCGTCCTCTACAAAATAAAACCCGAGCACACCACCGTAATGGGCTAGGTCGCCGCAAGCAAGTCTTGAACCGGACCGGGCAAATCAGGATTCGTGTCAGGCAAATCAGGATTCGTATCAGGGCACGCCTTCAGGCGTGCCGAAAGAGCAGTATTTTTCGGTGCGCCTTTAGGCGCTGGCATTCGCAACCGCGTTAGGGGTCGCTCATTCGCACCTACAACCTCTGCTTCCTCGGCTTCGGCAATGTCAACCGCACCCTCGTGCAACTCCTGCGCGACCGCGAACAAGAACTGCGCGAGCGCCACGGAATTTCTTTCCGCATCACCGGAGTCGCAACCCTCCGCCTGGGATGGATTGCCGACCCCAACGGCCTGGATCCGGAAGCATGTGTGGATCGGACACTCTTGTCCGATAAACGCAGGGCATCTGATCAAGAGCCGACAACCATCCGCACCTGGCTTCAATCCGCCCAAGCTGACATCCTCTTCGAAGCCACGTCCCTCAACGTCCAAACCGGACAGCCCGCCGTCGATCACATCCGCGCCGCGCTCGAGCACGGAGCCCACGCCATCACCGCCAACAAAGGCCCAATCGTCCACGCCTACCGCGAACTCCGCGATCTGGCCGCCGCGCAAGGCAAGCGCTTCCTCTTCGAATCTACCGTGATGGATGGAGTTCCCATCTTCTCCTTATTCGATCAACTCCCCGCGATTCATCTGCAAGGATTTCACGGCATCCTGAATTCCACGACGAACGTGATCTTGAGCGAGATGGAAAACGGTCTCAGCTTTGACGAGTCCCTGAAGAAAGCACAAGCCCTCGGCATCGCCGAAACCGACGCCACCCACGACATCGGCGGCTGGGACGCCGCTGTAAAAACCGCCGCGCTGATTACCGTTCTGATGGATGTTCCCGTGAAGCTGGAAGAAATCCAGCGCGAAGGAATTCGCGGCCTGAGCGGGGAAGCCGTGCGTGCGGCTAGAAAAGAAGGCCGGCCATACAAACTGATCTGCCGCGCCAAGAAATCAGAGAGCGGAATCACAGCCACCGTCCGCCCCGAACAAATCCCGCTGACTGATCCGATGGCGCAAATCGCCGGCACGTCGTCCTACATCTATTTCGAAACCGATATCTTCCCCGGCCTCGCCATCACCGAAGAAAATCCCGGCCTGTACGCCACCGCCTACGGCATGCTCGCGGATTTGGTGAGAGCAGTGACGCGGTAAATCTAAGCAAAGGCGTCATCCTGAACGGAGCCGTTCTTCAGGCGAAGTGAAGGATCTCGTGCACCCATCGATGTCCCGCGTCCTCCGGACGCACTTTTCTGGCTCGGTTACGCCGCGGGTCACGACGCGTAATATGATGAATATTCACCATGCCGACCACTGAAACCTTTGCTCCCGCCGCCCTCGACATCCACTACATCCGCGCCCAGTTCCCCGCACTCGCCCAAACCGTCAACGGACACCCCGCTGCATTCCTCGACGGCCCCGGCGGAACGCAAGTTCCGCAGCGCGTGATCGACGCCATCTCCAACTACCTGCGCCGCGACAACGCCAACACCGGCGGCGCCTACGCCACCAGCCGCAACACCGACGCCATGATCGCCGAAGCTCGCGTGGCCATGGCCGATTTTCTGAACTGCGCCGCCGACGAAATCGTCTTCGGTCCCAACATGACCACGCTGACCTACATGATGTCGCGCGCCATTGGCCGCGACTTCGGCCCCGGCGACGAAATCCTGGTCACGCGCCTCGATCACGACGCCAACGTCTCCCCCTGGCTCGCCCTCGAAGAAAAAGGCGTAACCATTCGTTGGGCAGAAATCCACCCCGGAGACTGCACTCTCGACGTCGAAGATCTCGCGGCGAAGCTCAATTCCAAAACCAAGCTCGTCGCGATCGGCTACGCCTCGAACGCCGTCGGCACCATCAATCCCGTCAAAGAAATCGTTCGTATCGCCCACGCCGCCGGCGCCCTCGCCTACGTCGACGCCGTCCACTACGCCCCGCACGGCCTCATCGACGTTACGGCCCTCGATTGCGATTTTCTCGTCTGCTCCACCTACAAATTCTTCGGCCCGCACATGGGAGTGCTCTTCGGCAAGCGCGAGCACCTGCAGCGCCTGCGTCCCTACAAGGTGCGCCCGCTCACCGACGCCGTTCCCAACCGCTGGGAGTGGGGCACGCTCAATCACGAATGCATCGCCGGCATCACCGCCTGCGTGGACTACATCGCCGATCTCGGCCGCCGAACAAATCCCGAATCCACGACACGCCGTGCCGCGATAGTCGCCGCCTTCGAATCGGTTCATCGCCACGAACACGCGCTGCTGAATCGCCTGATCACCGGCCTTTCCGAAATTCCGCAGCTAAAGATCTACGGGATTACCGATCCCTCCTGCTTGGCCTGGCGTTGTCCCACACTCGCCCTGCGCGTCGTGAATCAGACCGCAGACCAAACTCCACTAGCACTCGCCACAAAACTCGGCGACCGCGGCTTCTTCACCTGGGACGGAAACTACTACGCGCTAAATCTCACCGAGCGCCTCGACGTGGAAAAATCCGGCGGCTTTCTCCGCATCGGCCTCGTGCATTACAACACCATCGAAGAAGTAGACCGCCTGCTGGCCGCGCTGCGAGAGATTGTAGGAGGGTAGACGGGCCGCACACTTAGGGCACGTTGTTCACATTGCCAACTTGCGCAATCTTGCTTGCTGCTCGGCGTTCGGAAATTGCCGGACCCGATAACGAATCGGCATCAAGCCAGGTTCTTGCTCCAACAGACTCCCAACCACCGATACCGCAGCGTCCCATGGAACCACGAAATGATCCTTACCCTCGAGATCCGCGAGGAACGCAATATTCTCGGCCTGGGGTAACAAACTGTCTATGCCGTTCGTCCAGATGCAGGCGCTGTAGGCGGTTCCATCCTCCCGCTCGAAGATCTTGTAGCCGGCCACGAAGATGTCGATCTCCTCCAACTTGTGAATGTCGTTCAGAAGTCCCTGCTGCTGGGAATAGTCGATTGCGTCTCTTTGCCTTTTGATGGGCAGCAACAGGTCCCGCAGAGACTGATCTTCGGGGACATACAGCTTCCAGGTTCCATCCAGCAGCACGTAGAGGTCGGGCGACAGCGGATGCCCTTGTTTGAAGTGACTCTCCGCCCCAGCTTTCAACAGGGCCGTCAGGCCTGCCACATCATTCGTCCCGGTCACCCAGAGTTGGTCGCGGTTGGGTACAAACGCGACTGGATCGCCGTCCACCGAGAGCCGATAGATTACCTCAGTTAGCAGCATGCGCGAGCTATCGTAGGAGTCGGCCCACTCGCCGTGATAGACACCGTTTTGTCCGGCAAACCGATTGGGGTCGGTCTTCTCCCAGAGATTATCCTTGGCGGCCTTGAAAGCTTCTTCAAGACTGACACCCCACTTCTCAAAATGATCGCGATAGATTGAGGTAATGGTGCGTTCAGTGTCGTAGGCGAGTCCAACCACCAATCCTCCGGCAAGAGGCTTGGTCAGCTCGCCCATTCCAGGATCAACTGTCACCATATCTCCCCCACCGAGCGGGAGTGCACAGGGAGCAGCGCCCCTGCCGTTCTTGCGGTTCATGAGACTCTCTATGCTGAACGACGCGGCACCTCGAAGAACGGGCATCAGGCTGGGTTTCACCATCGCGAAGTCGGAGGGAATTACAGGAAGCGCTGGAATGGAAGCGGCCGCTGCAACGAATTCTGAGATCACAGTCTCTCGCAGGCTGCGCTTGACCCTGCAGTAGTTTGCGTAAACGCTGCCGAGAAAAATCGTCGATCCGCCGCCCAGTTTGAGCGAGAAATCGCCTTCCGCCGGCTCAACCTGCTCGATTCCAGCCTCGCGAAAGGCCCGGATGATTTTCTGGGCGAACTCGGCGCGGCTGGGCTGACGCGAGAGAACTTTATCCAGCAAGCTCATGACGTTCTCAAAGCGGCTCGATCAAGACTTAAGGAAGAATTTCCTTCCGCGCCGGTCAGGGCAAGCCGCAGCGCAACCGCAAAGGCCGCGCGTTCGAATGGAAGAAGCTTGGCGAGCGCCTACGGCCAGCGCTTCGCGCTATCGTCCCAACCGGCTGCGCGCACCGGCTGCGCTCCCGCCACCACCGGCGGCGACGGTATGCGCATGGGCTGCTGCGGTCCGTTCACCGCAGTGGGCAGCGCCGGCTTCACCATGTCGGAGTTCATTTCCTTTTCTTCGGAGAGCAACGGAGCCACCAGCCGCAGCGCTTCCACTTCTTTCTCCAGACGCGTCAGCTCTATTTCCTTCTGCCTCAGAACTTCATAAACATTTTTCATAACCTGGGCACCTGCGAGTCGTTAGGTTGTCAAGCTTTTCTCGAACTTTAGCAGACTTACCCGTGTTGTCAAGCGATTAAGCCTAAGGTGCTGCGATTCGAGGAACACGCCCGATTCTAATTGTCATTGCCATCGCAACCCTCATGCCGCAGGATTTGCCAGATCCCTTGCCCAGCGCGCCTTTCACCAGATATTCACAGCCGCGAAACCGCTTTGAGAATGCGCACCCTCTCACCAGCTTGCATTGGGAATCGCGAAAACCAGCACCCCGCCTGCCTTCTGCGAGAAATTGTTTCCTCCACCTGCACAAAATCCGGTCACCCGCCTGTGGACGCCCTGCACTCGATTGAAAATAAATCAGATAAAGTCGCACAGTTTTCATTGACTCCTGAAATAGAAGGAGTACAAACAGAATCGTTCTTTGACAGTTTCTTAAGTTTTTCCGGTTGGTGCGGCGTCCGGGGCTC
>PMXH01000264.1 GCA_003165855.1 Acidobacteriaceae bacterium
GAGGGCGAGTCCACTCGTTCCCCTTTGCTGTTGACGACGTGGGCGTAACGCTCCGGATCCAGCTTCATCCACTCAGGCATGTAGTGCTGGCTGCCGTTCTTCCACGTTCCGAACCAGAGCAGAACAACGTGAACGTGATGCGCGCGGGCCTGCGCCAGAACACTGTCGATCTGCGAGTAGTCGAACTGACCCTGCCTGGGCTCGAACTGCTCCCAGTAGATAGGAATTTCGAGCGTATTGGCATGCAGATACTCGATCGCTGGCCACACTTTTGGGAGCGTCGCCGGCCAGTCGCTCGAGTTGTTGGCCTGCGCACCAAGCATCAGAAATGGCGCACCATCGACCATCAGGGCATAGCGGCCGTTCTGCTGAACGATGCGTGGGATGGGGTGCGCCGACCCCTGCGCCCGCAATGCCAGCCCGGAAATCGATGCCGCTAGAACGGCCGTTACCATCGAGACCTTCATGGTATTCAATCCTCATTTCTCCCGCGATCTTCAGGCAGGTTGCTCCAGGCGTTCGCGCCTCGGTATCGGGAGACGAAGTTCTGGATTCACGCGAAATCGCCAACGCATTTACGGATGCCGATGACTCCTCAAATGTCGGCTTATGGGATGATATCGCTGACTGGGCCTGGTTCCGGTCGGATACTCTGGCATTTACTGCATGGTTCACGTACCGCGCAGGCTGGAGGCAATTTTGGAGGATTTTTCGGCGCGAGTTAAGAGACCGCGGAAAAGTGCGGAATTTGATTCAAAGGCCCGAGGAGCATCGCTCAGGGGCTAAAGCCCTCATCGATTTTGCATCACTTGCGGCACGNNCCGTGCCCTGACACAAGGCGCGGGGTGGGGTTCTTTCTATCCAACCCATTGTGCAATGAGCGCGCAATGGATGGGGCGCCTGCAGTCCTGATAGAAACTATCGTTTAGAAGACCGATCTTCCTGGACGACTGTCCGTTTCTGAACGTTCAGAGCCAATTCCGGTCAATCCTCCAAGATATCTGTCGCCTTCGGTGCTGAATTTAAACAGCTTAGGCTGTTCGCAGTTGGCAGCTTAATTGCAGGCTACTCCTGGTAACAGTTGGGTTCGATCGGATCATGGAGGCCTCGTGTTCACACTCGCCCAGGATGGTTCCTTTGCTCTCCGGCAGCTCGCAAGGAATCGCTTCTATGCCGTCAGCGCCATTCTCTCCATGGCGCTCGGCATCGGCACCACTGCTGCGGTCTACAGCGTCCTTTATGGAGTTCTGATCGACCCTTACCCGTATCGCAACGCCGATCGCATCGCTTTTATCACCATCCAGGACAAGAAAGGTGAGGGCGGGGACATTCCCTTTACTCTGGCCGAAGCCGACCAGATCAGCCAGGCCAAATCGGTCGCCGAGGTCATGGTGCAGAAAGACACGAGCATGGTGGCCACCGATGGCGACATACCGCAGTCGGTGAAAGTGCTGCAGATGACAGGCAACGGCCTTCAGTTTCTGGACGCGCCCCCTCTGATGGGCCGCGTCTTCACGGCGGCGGAGGCACCGGAGGGCGTGGCTCCTCCTGCGGTAGCCGTGATCAGCTACCCATTCTGGAAGAGCCACTTCGCCAACCGTCCGGATGTCCTCGGCCGGGTGCTCGAGCTCAACCACCAGAAATACACCGTAATCGGAGTGGAGGGCCCACGGTTTACCTGGCACGATTCCGAGGTATACATGCCCATGCCGGCCGGCATGGATCCCAAGAGCCGGAACCAGACGCTCATACGCCTCCGGCCCGGCATCTCGGCCGAGGCTGCCGCCGGGGAAATGACCGGCGTCGTGCAACAGGTGGGCCGCCAGGAACCATCGCTGCTGCCGCGCGATGGCTATCGCATCGAGGTTCAGTCGCTGAACGACTGGATCCTGGGCCAGTTCAAAGGCCTTCTGATTCTGCTCTTCGTCGCTGTCGGCCTGCTGTTGCTGATCGGCTGCGGCAACGTCTCAATTCTGATGCTGGCGAGGGGAACGGCGCGTTTGCAGGAGCTGGCAACGAGGCTGGCCCTCGGCGCCTCCCGGCTGCGCATTGTGCGACAACTGCTGACCGAGGCCGTTCTTTTGTCGGTGACCGGCGGCGTGCTCGGCATGGGCTTTGCCTATGCCGCCATAAGGCTCATCACGGGACTGATTCCCGAGTACTCCATTCCGCATGAGGTCGTCATCGCGCTGAACGTACCGGTGCTTCTGTTCAGCACTGCCGTCTCGGTGGCAGTGGGAATTCTTGCAGGCCTCTCTCCTGCCTTGCATTTTTCCAGTCCGGCCATCGGCCAGATGGTGCAGTCCTCCGGTTCCCGCAGCACGACATCTCGCGGAGCGCGAACCCGCGCAGTCCTGATCTCCGCGCAGATCGCGCTCACTGTGCTGATGCTGGCCGGCGCGGGCGCCTCGATGCGCAATTTCTTGGAGGCCTATGGCGCGCAACTCGGCTTCGACTCGCACCACGTACTGTGGCTCGCGGTGAACCTGCCGGAGAATTCGTTTCCCGCCTGGCAGGAAAGGGTGAATTACTACGACGCGATGGTGGAGAAGATCAAAACCACACCGGGCGTGACCGACGCAGCAATCTCTGCCGTAGGCTCGCCGCCCGACGGCAACTGGCGTCAGCCCGTGCAAATTGTCGGCGGGACGCTGGACCGCAGCCAGATCAGTGGGGTCAACCTGGTTGGCTCGGATTATTTCTCCGTTCTGCGCATCCCGATTCTCGAAGGACGAACCCTCACGCCCGAGGAAGTCCTTCGCGGAGCGCATTTCGCAGTGATCAGCAGGACCTTTGCTCAACGGTATTTTCCGGGCACCGATCCGGTCGGAAGGCTGATACTCCCCACCGAACTGGGGCAAGTTCCTCGCGAACTGCTTCGGTCGCCAGAGATTGACCAGTCCTACCAGATCGTCGGCGTGGCCGGCGATGTGCGCAACGACGGCTTGCACCGCCCGATCCTTCCCCAGGCCTATATTCCGTCTTCCATCCTGTCCTCCCCCGGCACAATCATTCTGGTTCGCACCGCAGGCAATCCCGAAGCGCTTCTGCATGCCATCGGCGCAAATCTCCGCGCCCTGAATCCAAACCAGACAGCGGTCCATGCTTTCTCGTTGGATGAGTATCTGTCGATGTTCGTCTGGTCGCACGAGCGCTTCATCGCAGTCCTGTTTGGCGTCTTTTCCTTCGTAGCCCTGGGTCTGGCCGCTGTGGGTCTGGCCAGCGTGGTGGCCTATTCCGTGGAGCAGCGGACGCGCGAGTTCGGCATTCGCATGGCTCTTGGCGCACAGCGGTGGAATGTTCTGCTGCTCACGATGGGCTCGACGGCGCGAACCACCGGTGTGGGACTTGTCCTGGGGATTCTCTTGAGCATCGGCCTCAGCGATGTGGTCCACCGATTGACGCAGAGCAGTATGCGCGATCCCTCGGTGCTGGCGACGATCGCTGGAGTATTTCTATTCGCTTCGGCCGTTGCATGCCTTCTGCCGGCGCGAAGAGCGACGCGTATCGATCCGATGGAGGCTCTGCGGGACAGTTAATCACAGCCTATGCGAAGCCCGGATTTCATGCGGGAGCTAAAGCCCTTGACGATTCTGTGGCGCTTATCGGCACGGATGATCCGTGCCATGACACAAGGCGCCAGGTCGGGTTCTTGCTATCCCACCCATTGCGCAAAGAGCGCGCAATGGATTGGGCACAAGGCGATGGATGGAGCGCCCGGCACAGAGTTTCCTGGCCGGTGTGGGCTTCTTAAGTGCGCCGGGTTTGCGATAGGGACATGACTCGACTCTGGGAACCTGCGGCGTCGATAAGGACTGATTTCGCTGGTCAAGGGTCAACAATCAGGCCGGGCGTCTGGGCCGAAAACTATAGCAATTGCGCAAGCCACACTGTTCGGCCGAAACAGCTTTGATCCTCCGCGTGGTGATCCACAACCGCAAAGCCCTGCTCCCCCAGCAATTGGCGGTACTCTGCAGCGTCCAGGCTCGCATGATAAAGCGGCTCGCCTTCCAGTTGCCCGACGACCTCTCCATGCGCAGGCCCGGAGGTGAACATAAGTGCGGCGCCCGGTGCGGCATGATTCCGAAACGTTCGAAATATCTTCCGCTGATTGCCGTGGTCCAGATGAAAGAAGCTGTCCCACGCAAGGATGCCCTGAAAAGTTTCCGGCAAACAGAGGGTCCGTATATCCGCCACTACCGCGCGCTGTTCGGGCAGGCGGGCCTGAAACATCCGCACCATTGCAGGCGAGGAATCTACGCCCATCACCCCATACCCGCGCTGGATTAGATATCGCGCGATCGGTTCTCCTGCACCGCAGCCGCAGTCGAGAATCTTTCCGGCGTCCGGAAGGAGCGCGCAGAAGCGGTCGAGCCACGACTTCTCATAGAGGGTGCCCTCCATCAAGCGGGCATGGACCCACGCGTCCGCGTGGCGTTCGTAGAGATCGATGATATTTTCGGATTCGATGCTCATGGGTGCTCGACGGGAACGGGCGTCTCGATCTCCTCGGTTGTGGGAGATAGCTCGACAGAATTATAGGTTCTGGTCGAGGGTGCGAGTTTTTCTCGGATTTCATTCGATTTTTGTTCGCCTTTTTCGGCCTGGATCGGCTATGCTGGCTTCGCATCCGGGAGGGTGCCTGAATGGACTTTCAAAAAGACTTGCTGGCTGAATTCGATCGCGAGACAGCCAAGACGCGGAAGATGCTNNGTACGCGCCTAAAAGCAAAGCGGAGCTTCTGGCCCGGTTTGACAGCCAGCTACCGGCGGTGCGCAAGGAACTGATGGCGTTGCCGCTAGAGAAGTGGGACCAGAATTGGCAGTTCATCTTTGGCGGGCACGCATGGATCGATCAGCCCCGGCACGAAGTCTTTCGCGAGTCCGTGCTGAACCACATGATTCACCACAGGGCACAACTGGGGGTGTATCTGCGGCTTCTAGACAAGCCTATTCCTGGATCGTTTGGTCCTTCGGCCGACGAGATGTAGGACTGAAGGGTGTGGATGGTTCGTTCTCGGTTGCTAGAGTCTGTTATGAACTTTCGCGTGGGCGGCGCTGGGCGCCAATTTTTCTGAGTTCAAGGAGTGAGGAGCGACGCAGATTGGACATCTGCTAGCGACGATTGACGCGGAAATCGGGAAAATTGGCCCCAGCCCTTCGGGTTGCGGCGTAAATC
>PMXH01000125.1 GCA_003165855.1 Acidobacteriaceae bacterium
GTTGCAAATGGGACCGAGGGAACGGTTTCTGCGTTCTCCATCGGAAGCAACGCCTCCTTGACGTCAGTCGGAGTCGTCAGTCTGCCGATTCAACCGGGCGGGCAACCCCCGAACGCGTCGGCGCTGGCCGTCACTCCGACTGTATTCCCAGCTCTCAATGCGCCTTGTAGTACGCATATCCCTCCCACCAGCGAAGATCTATATGTGACGGATTATCTGAATAATCTGGTTTTCAATTATCAGGTTACCTCGACTGGGGCCTTAAGCCTGGTTCAAACCGGAGGATCGACCCGAGGGGTTCCGACTGGTACTGAGCCCAATGGGGTCGCGGTGGACCCCTGCAACCGGTTTGTTTACGTGGGGAACTCTGTGGGCAGCGTCAGCGCTTACACGATTTGCAGCGCCGTTTCCTTGCCGGAATGCCAGTTCGCGGACTACAGCCTGCTGCCGGTAGCGGGTTCTCCCTACAACTCCGGTAACGGTGCGGGGCCTTTGACGGTGGATGCGTATGCCAATTTCTTGTATGTATTGGCTACCAATAGCAACGCCGTGTATGGGTACAAGATCAGCTCCACCAACGGCGCTTTGACGCCGCTCACACCGGCCTTCGTGGCCACCAACTCATTCCCGACGTCGATTGCCATCCGTAGCGACGACAGCTTTATGTTCGTGGCCAACTTCAATTCGGCGAATCTTTCCGAGTACGGCATTACGCCCTTCACCGGAGCCTTGACGCCGCAGCCAACGGTAACTGCCTTTCCCCTTCCCTGGGGAGTGGCCGTAAAGTAGTTTTGGAGGGCCTCGCCATTTTCTTGCGAAGCCCCGGCGTTACGTCGGAATTTTCAGAATCAGGTAGGCGCCCACCAGAGCGAAAATCAGGTCCGGCGACCAGGCCGCCAGGGCCGGCGGCAGCTGGCTGAGATCTCCCATCGCCTCAAACAGACGCGACACCACGGTGTAAACCACGGCGATGCCCACCGCGACCGCGACTCCCGTGATGGCTCCCTTCTTTGCTGCTGACATGGAAAATGGGACGGCGAGCACTGCCATGATCAGTGTGATCAGCGGGAAGGAAAGCTTCTTGTTCAGCTGCACCCGCAGGCGCACCACGTCGAATCCACTTTGCTGCAGATCTCGGATATAGCGGCGCAGTTCCTCATAATTCATCTCGGAATACTGTTTCACCTCCTTCTTGAAATAAGACGGCGCCTCGCTGATTTCGGGAAAGGTGGAGACGTCGAAAGTGCGGTAGCCGGCGATGGCGGCGCCGCGCAGAGACCTCTGCCAGCCCTGCTCGAAGATCCAGCGCTCCATACTGTCGGACCAGTGAGCCCGCTCGGCATGGATGCGCTGCGCGATGGTGAAGCTCGCCGGGTCGATCTGGAAGATGGTGAGGTTGGCAAACTGGTCGCGATCGGGATCGAAGAACTGGTAGTAGTAAATGTCATTGTGCTGGCCGAAAATCCAGCGGCGATCGGGACGCAGGTAAGTCTGCGGAGGTTTGCCCTTGATCTGGTTGTGCAGTGCCTCCTGGCGCTTGTTGGTGTGCGGCAGATAGAACTGGTCGGCAAGAAACAGGCCCACCGCCAGCACCGCAGCCGCGGCCAGCACGGGCGTGACGATGCGGTAGATGCTGGTTCCGGTCGCCTTGATGGCGGTGATCTCGTTGGAACGGTTCATCAGCCCGAACGTGATCAGCACCGCCAACAACATGATCAGCGGTGCAACGCTGTAGAGCAGGTAGGGAGCGACGTTGAGCAGATACTCCGCGACCACGATGAACGGCGTTTGATTGCGCAGGATATCGCTCAGCAGTTCAAACAGGGTAAACACCAGCAGCAGGACCAGAAATGCGGACAGGATCATTCCCAGGTAAAGGAAGAAATCGCGCAGCACGTAATCATCGATGAGCGTGGGAAAGCTGGCGCTGAAGACGCGCCGGCGGGTGGAGGCGCGTTCGAAGGCGTTGTCTCTGCGCCTGTGCCTGCGGTCATGCGAGGCGCCGTTTGCGGGAAGATTATCGTGCTTCCAGGCCAGCCGGATCGCCGACAGCGACAGGGGGCGCCGCTCCGCTTGCCACAGCAGGAACAATGCAGCGGCAAAGAATACGAGGTTGGCCAGCCAGGCTCCGAACCCGGGACTCACTTTGCCCTGCCGCGCCAGCGATACTCCGATGAGGGAAATGAAGTAATAGACAAAAACCAGCACAATGGTGAGCACGAACCCGCCGGACTTGCCGCTCTTTTTCGAGGACAGTCCCAGAGGAATTCCCACCATCGCCAGCACCAGGCACGCAGTGGGCAGGGCGAAACGGCGGTGAAACTCGATGAGGTACCAGCGGGCCGAGACAGGATCGACGCGGCCGGCGTAATCGTGGAGCGACCACGTGCCGACTATGCCCACCGGGACTTGCTCTTCGCCTTTATTCTCCGACGGGGCGAGATCGAGAGGGATGTCGGTTTCCTGGAAGGTGGAGATCTGGTAGTGATCGGCTTGGGTGAGATCGGTCTCGTGCGTGGAACCGTCGACCAAATGCAGATGCAGGCGGTCCTGTCCCTCGGGGACGAGGATGCCTTCGTGAGCCAGCGTGATGCTCGGATTGGCGGGATCGGAAATGTCCGCGAGAAACACGCCCTTCCAAACCGCTGCGCCCTGGGCTGTATGCACGTCCTGCACGTACAGCACGATCTTGGGGAACCCTTCATAGAACACTCGGGGCTGCACCTCAAAGGACACTTGCGAGCTTTTGAGTTGGTCCTCCAGACGTGCCAGGGAAGCCGTCGACCAAGGCGCCAGGTATACGCCGTTAATCAGTGCCAGAAACCAGGCGGCGACGACGAAAATCGCCAGCACGCGCCCGAAGCTCCACACTCCCATGCCGCTGGCGCGCATGGCAGTGATTTCGCTGTCCGCCGCAAGCCGGCTCAGTCCGATGAGTATCCCTACCAGCACACTCATGGGGATGGTGTAGGTAAGTGCGAGCGGTACGGTGTAGAGAAATATCTGGGCCACGCTGGGCAGCGGCGCGCTGGCGCGGACCACAAGTTCCAGAATGCGTCCCAGATCGCGCGTGAACAACACAAAGGTGAAGATGGCCGCGCCGATGAGGGCGTGCGAGGTGACTTCACGCAGAATATAGCGGGTAAGAATCCGCATGCGGAGGTGCGTTCCCGACTCAAAGGCAGTCTAGCATGAGGTTTGCGGGTCGCGAATCTGCAGCTTGGTCCCCGGCAGCGTGGTGGGATTGCGCACGGCACGAGATTATCCGGCTTTCAAGAACAGCGCCCCCAGCGGTGGCAGAGTCAGCTTTAGCGAAAAGGGACGGCCGTGGGCTGGTTTTTCTTCGGCATTCACTCCGCCCGCATTGCCCAGGTTGGTGCCTCCGTATTCCGCGGCGTCGCTGTTCAGCAGTTCGCGCCAATAGCCGCCTACCGGCACACCGACGCGATACTCGAGGCGAGGTATGGGCGTGAAGTTACAAACGATCAGGACCGTTTCCTTGGGCGATTCACTCTTTCGCAGTAAAGAAATCGTACTGGTCAGATTGTCGTTACAATCCACCCACTCGAAGCCCGCGGGACTGTTATCGAGCTGGTGCAGGGCAGGCTCGCTGCGATAGACGCGGTTCAACTGCCCAACCCAGTCTTGCAGACCGCTGTGAACGGGATATTGAAGTACGTCCCACTCCAGGCTGGTGTCGTGCGCCCACTCGCGGACCTGCCCGAACTCACAACCCATGAATAGCAACTTCTTTCCGGGCTGCGCATACATGTAAGCGAACAAAAGCCGCAGGTTGGCAAAGCGATCCCGCTCGTTGCCGGGCATCTTGCCGATCAGCGATCCTTTGCCGTGGACGACCTCGTCGTGCGAAAGCGGCAGGATGAAGTTTTCATGGAACGAATACAGCATGCGGAAGGTGAGCTTGCTGTGATGGTACTTGCGGTGAATCGGATCTTGCTTGAAGTATTCGAGCGTGTCATGCATCCATCCCATATCCCACTTCAGGCCAAAGCCCAGGCCGCCCAGATAGACCGGCCGCGAAACCATGGGCCAGGAAGTGGATTCCTCCGCGGTGGTCTGGATATCGGGATGCTCCTTGTAGACTTCCTGATTGAAGCGGCGGAGGAAGTCGATGGCATCCAGGTTTTCCCGGCCGCCGTACTTGTTGGGAATCCACTCCCCCTGTTTGCGGGAATAGTCGAGATAGAGCATGGAGGCAACCGCATCCACGCGCAGGCCGTCGATATGATACTTGTCGAGCCAGAACATGGCGCTCGACATCAGAAAGCTGCGCACTTCGCTGCGTCCGTAGTTGAAGATCTGCGTCTTCCAGTCGGGATGGAATCCCTGCCGTGAGTCCGCGTGTTCGTAGAGATGCGTGCCGTCGAAGTAGGACAAACCGTGGGCGTCGGAAGGGAAGTGCGATGGCACCCAGTCGAGAACGACGGCGATGCCGTGCTGGTGCAGGTAATCCACCAGATACATGAAATCCTGCGGCGTGCCGTAGCGCGACGTGGGAGCGAAATAGCCGGTAGTCTGGTATCCCCAGGAACCGTAGAAGGGATGCTCCATGACCGGCAGGAATTCCACGTGAGTGAAGCCCATGCGTCCCACGTACTCGGCGAGCCGCGGCGCGGTTTCGCGATAGGTTAAGGGACGATTGTGTTCTTCAGGAACGCGCATCCAGGAGCCGAGGTGAACTTCATAGATGGATTGCGGCGCGCGCAGGGAGTTGCGGGCAGCGCGTTTCTCCATCCACTCGCGGTCGTTCCACTGATAATCGAGATCCCATACCACGGAAGCGGTGCGGGGAGGCTTCTCGTGCCAGATGCCGAGAGGGTCGGCTTTGTCGACGCGATACCCGTGACGCCGCGACTCGATATGGAATTTGTAGAGTGCGCCTTTGGTCACACCGGGGATGAAACCTTCCCAGATGCCGGAAGAGCCGCGAGGAGTGAGCTGATTGGCGCGCGGATCCCATCCGTTGAAGCTGCCGATTACCGAAACCAGGCGCGCATTCGGCGCCCACACACTGAAGGTCGCTCCCGTCTGGCCGTCGCGGGAGACCAGATGGGCGCCCATCGTCTCGTGCATGCGATAGTTGCTGCCTTCGTTGAATAGGTAGAGATCCTGGTCGGAGAGCAACGTGATGCGGCTGGAAGCGGCGGGGATGGGATTGTCTGGCATTGCAGAATCTTAAGTGTACCGGAATACCTATGTGGCGACATAAAGAGATTGGCGCACGCAAATGGGAGACGCGAGGATTTGCGGAGCGCCCAGGGCCTGCTGCGTCCTTTCGTGCAACCAACAAGGCCGAACTCCCATGCTAGACTTTCTTTTTCAACCATGCCCGCCCTACGTCTAATCCTTCTCTGGCACCAGCACCAGCCTTTCTACAAGGATCTGGTGACGGGCGAATATCGCCTGCCCTGGGTGCGCCTGCACGCGCTCAAGGATTACTACGGCATGGTCAAGCTGCTGGATGAGTTTCCCAACGTCCACCAGAACTTCAATCTGGTTCCATCTCTGATCACGCAGATTCAGGATTATGTCGCGGGGACGGCGCAGGATCCGTTTTTCAAAGTTGCGGCCAAGCCAGCGAAGGATTTGACCCTGGAGCAGCGAAAGTTCGCCCTGCAATATCTTTTTCAGGCAAACCCGGCGAACCTGATTGGGCGGTATCCGCGCTACCGCGAGCTGTATGAGCGTTTCCAGGAGCATGGGCAATCGGCCGAGAAGGCGGAAAAATATTTCCTGCCGCGGGATTTCACCGACCTGCAGGTGCTATCGCAGATTGCATGGTTCGACGAATTCTTTCTGGAAGACAAAGACATTGCGGCGCTGATCCAGAAAGAGCGCAACTACTCGCTCGAAGATCAGGATTTTGTGATTGCCCGCGAGCGGGAACTGCTGGGCAAGGTTCTGCCCGCCTATGCCGAGGCCGCCAAGAAAGGCTCGATCGAGATTTCGGCGACGCCTTTCTATCATCCCATTCTTCCTCTGGTCTGCGACACCAATGCGGGAGCGGTTTCATCGCCCGGCCTGCCCTTGCCGCAGAACCGGTTCCGTCATCCTGAGGACGCGCGCGAACAACTGGTGCGCGCCCTCGATTTGCATCAGCAGGCGTTTGGAGTGCGGCCGCAGGGCGTGTGGCCGTCGGAAGGCAGCGTTTCGGAAGAGGCGCTGGCGATTGCCCACAGTCTCGGGATCAAGTGGATGGCGACCGACGAAGGTGTGCTCGGCCGCAGCACTGGCGTGTTCTTCCAGCGCGACGGCAATGGCCGTCTGCCCACCCATCTGGCGGAGCGGCTTTATAACATTCATCGTTATGAGAACGGCCAGACCGCCATGCACATGGTGTTCCGCGATCACACCATTTCGGACCTGATCGGTTTTGTTTACTCGGGGATGGATCCGGGAGATGCCGCACGGCATCTGCTGCACAACATTAAAGAAGCGGCTCAACCGGTGCTGGCGCAAGGCCGGGACGCGGTGGTGTCGGTCATCCTCGATGGAGAGAATGCCTGGGAATACTACCCCAGGTCCGGGCGGGATTTTCTGCGGCGCTTCTACGATGCCCTGCAGCGCGAGGGAGGCCTGGAAGCGGTTACGGTCGCGGAGGCGATTGCCCGCCATCGCAGCTTTTCACCGTTGCCGTCGCTGGTGCCCGGTTCGTGGATCAACGCCAACTTTAATGTCTGGATCGGCGCTCCCGAGGACAACCGAGCGTGGGATTACCTGCACCACGCGCGCGAGTTCTATACCCAGAATGCCGCCCGCGCCAGCGAGGCGCAACGCAAGCTGGCCCTGGAAGAAATCATGATTGCCGAGGGCAGCGACTGGAACTGGTGGTACGGACCGGAGCATCATTCGGCCAACGACCGCGACTTTGACGAGCTTTACCGCAAACATCTTTCGAACGTTTATCAGGCCCTGGGGGCGATGCCGCCGGATTATCTCTCGCAGCCGATTACCGGGGGCGAGGTTCGGCCCACCTTCACGCCGCAGACCGCCTACATTCATCCCCGCATCACGGGCGACAAGATTCGTTACTTTGAGTGGCTGGGTGCGGCCATTTTTACCGCCGACCAGCGGGCCGGCGCCATGCATGGCAAACAGTTCCTGCTGGATTCCGTCTATGCCGGGATCGACGGCGATTTCGTTTATGGCCGGCTGGACTTTGCCGGACCGGTTCCCGACATGGAGTTCGATCTGGTGGTGAACCTGGAATCGTGGGCGAGCGGAGAAGCGCGCCCACGCCGGACTCTGCGGCTCGATGCCAAAGTAAAGGATCGCAAGCTGACGGAGTGGGAGGTCGATGACGGGGAAAAAACATCGTTGACTTCATCGAGCAAGAGTGAAGAGACCGCGAAGGCGGCTCTGCTGCGCAACTTTGAGTTCCGCTTGCCTCTGAATTATCTGCTGGCCGCACCGGTTGCGGCTGCGCCTGCGGCGACCAGCGCTCAAGCGCTGGTCGATCCCAAGCCTGGCGCTGTGCCAGTCCCGCCAACCATCCGACTCCGGTTGCGCTTCAGCCTTTGGCACAATCGTCTGCCCGTGGACGCTCTGCCGGTGGAAGGATGGATCGAACTGCAGTTGCTCAGCGAAGGAGACTTGCGGGGAGGGATGTAGTTCAAAAGGATGCTTCTCTGCGAAAAGGAAAAGCCGGAGGCATGCGCCTCCGGCGTGGTGGAGAAAAAGTCGAAGAGTATATTATTGTCCCGCGCTAGCCACTGCGGTGGTCAAGGCCAGCGGGCGGTTGAGTTCAAACGTGAGTTCGGTGCCTGCGGGCAGCGTGGCCGAGCGATGCTTGCTCAGCCAATGAACCCCGGTTGAGCCCGCGCCCACCACCCCGCCGATGACGATTCCCGGAGGGCCGCCGATGAGCCCGCCGATCAGCATGCCACCAGCCGCGCCACCGCCAGTTTCTATTTGGTCGCGGCGGTCATGGCCGGACCCTTTAAACTCGCCTTCCTGATTTACGTCCGTTCCACCGCCCATATTCGTGTCAACCAGCGTGGCATCAAGGAAAAGGCGCTCACCGGTCGGGAGGATCAGACCTTCGGGCAGAATTCCGATGGTCGGTTTGCCCGAGATGCGGCGCGGTTCGTCCACTTTAGTGACGCGGCCCTCCACCATGGTTCCGGCAGGAATCACCGTCTTGCCGTTGACCACCACGGCCTGCGTCAAGCGTGCCTGGAACGGGTCACCCGCCTTGTTGCTGAAGGTCGCAAGAGTTGTTTCCAGCTTGACCATCAGGGCCGTGCCGGCCGGTATCGGCGAACTGCTCTGCGCCGCAGCCATCGTACTTGTGCATGAGCACGCCAGCAGCAAGATGCAAGGTAGAACTGTCCACTTCTTCATAACTCCTCCTCAGGCTTCAACCAATAAAACCCCGAACTCTTGCTTTTCACTCTAGACCAGGCAGATGGCCGGGACAATATGCGGGCAGCGCGGGGAACCATAGAAGATAAGGGTCGGAAGCGTTCCGGTCCTGGGTTTTGGAAAAGCGAGATGGTTC
This sequence comes from Acidobacteriaceae bacterium, assembly GCA_003165855.1. Classification (GTDB taxonomy): domain Bacteria; phylum Acidobacteriota; class Terriglobia; order Terriglobales; family Acidobacteriaceae; genus Sulfotelmatobacter. The sequence continues at coordinate 8,522 of PMXH01000125.1, forward strand.
CCCGGGGAAAATTGTTGAAGAATGACTCAACAATCGACGAAACCTACCTCGGCCATAGGACGGCAGTGAGCAATTCAGACCACTTATTATTCAGGGCTTGAGCGATCATGACGGTAAAAGGTGCGTACCTCGCAATGCCAGACCAGCCGAAGCCTCGTTTTGCTGTAGACCTTGATATGGGCCTTTGGCGGGGACGCGGAAAGTCGCCCATTCTCCTAAGGTCCCCCGACGTGATTCAAGCAATCTCGACGCCGCCTTGCTCGATATGGGAGCACTGAAGCACGCCCCTGGTTAAGAAGTCAGGTGAAATGAAGAGCACTTCCCGATCGAATTGGAAAGTACAACTCGCGTTCGGGTCCGCCATCTTGACCTTACTGGTCGTGGGTGCGATCTCCTATCACGGGATGGTTGTGTTCGGTGATAGTGAGCAGTGGGTGAACCACTCCCACCAAATTCTTGAAAGCGTGCAGGATTTGGTCTCCACCACGGAGATCGCCGAGTCAAGCTACCGCAGATTTGCGTTGACGGGCAACGAATCCGCTGTGGAGTCCTATCGTGCGAGCGTATTACGCGCTCAGTTGGATGAGGCGGCAGTTCGCAACTTGACGATGGATAACGCCGGACAGCAGCACCGGCTTTCAGAGCTCGAAACAGTGGCAGCTGAAAAATTTCTGTTCGCAGATACGGTCATTGGTCTGCGCCGCAGCCAAGGCGTGGGGGCAGCGGCGGATGCCATTCGGGCCGGATCTGGCCAACGGACGATGGCCGAGCTGCAAGACATCGCCCGCGAGATGCAGAGCGAAGAGCTGCGGCTACTGGTACCGCGCAACGCTGAAGCGAAGCGGCGCCTGAGTGACACCAAAACTGTTCTGATCTTCGGAGTCCTTCTGGGCTTGTTAATCGCCGCCTCCGCCGCTTGGATCGCCCAGCGCGACAGCTCGGCACGTGGGCGGGCAGAAGCGGCGCTCCAGGATAGCGAAGAAAAATATCGGATGCTCCTTGACGGAGTCCAGAACTACGCCATCTTCATGTTGGAACCGGGGGGGCAGGTCGTCAGTTGGAATGCCGGCGCCGAACGCATGCAAGGTTACACCGCCGAAGAGATTATCGGACATAGCTTTTCCTGCTTCTTTTCTTCGGAAGACATCAAGCGGGGTAAGCCCGAGGAATTGCTTCGAATGGCCGCCTTAAACGGCCGGCACGAAGAGCACGGCATGCGCGTGCGGAAAGACGGCTCCCAGTTTCTAGCGAGTATCACCCTTACCGCATTGCGCGACTCGGGCGGATATCTACAGGGGTTTTCTGAGATCAGCCACGACCTCAGCGAGAGCCGGGAGTCGGAGGCGAAGTACCGGGGACTGCTGGAGGCGGCTCCGGACGCCATGGTGGTGGTGAACCAGGCCGGGCAAATCGTACTGCTGAACGTTCAGGCGGAGAAACAGTTCGGATACCGCCGCGACGAACTCATAGGGCAGAAGGTAAAGAACATCATTCCCCAGGGCTTCGCGGAACGGCTGATCGCCGACGGTACGCGAAGCGCGGCCGAGGCGCTGGCGCAGCAGATCGGTACGGGGATTGAGCTCACTGGGCGGCGGAAGGATGGCAGTGAGTTTCCCCTCGAGATCATGCTGAGCCCACTCGAAGGCGCCGAAGGGATCCTGGTAACGGCGGCAATCCGCGACATCAGCGTGCGGAAGGCTGCGGCAGAACATCTGGTGCGGATGGAGGAAAGGTACCGGGGACTGCTGGAGGCGGCTCCGGACGCCATGGTGGTGGTAAACCAGGCCGGGGAAATCGTCCTGCTGAATGTGCAGGCGGAGAAACAGTTCGGCTACCACCGCGACGAGCTTATAGGGCAGAAGGTGAAGAACATCATTCCCGAAGGCTTCGCGGAACGGCTGGTCGCCGATGCTCTTCGACCTCCGGCGGAGGCTCTGGCGCAGCAGATTGGTACGGGGATTGAGCTCAATGGGCGGCGGAAGAATGGAAGCGAGTTTCCCCTCGAGATCATGCTGAGCCCACTCGAGGGCGACGAAGGAATCCTGGTGACGGCGGCGATCCGCGATATCACCGTGCGCAAGAAGGCCGAAGAGCTGATGATCCATTCGTCCGAGCACGACTTTCTGACCGGTCTGCCGAATCGCGTGCTCCTGAACGACCGGGTCAACCAAGCGATCCTCTTAGCGTTGCGCCACCAGAGTAAGGTCGCGGTCGTGTTCCTGGATTTGGATGGCTTCAAACACATTAACGATTCCCTCGGACATCCCACGGGCGACAAACTCCTTCAATCTGTCGCCGACCGCCTGGTGGATTGCGTGCGCGCCTCGGACACGGTGAGCCGACAGGGAGGGGATGAATTCGTCGTCCTCCTTTCCGACGAGGAGCATTCGGAAGACGCCGCTATGACAGCGAGGAGAATGCTGCAAGCGGTGGCCGAAGCTCATTCGATTGACCAGCACGATCTTCACGTCACCTCCTGCGTTGGCGTGAGTGTCTATCCCGAGGACGGCCTGGATGCGGAGACGCTCATTAAGAACGCCGACACCGCCATGTACCAGGCCAAGGAAAATGGGCGGCAGAGCTATCAGTTTTTCAAGCCAGCCATGAATGCCCGGGCCGTGGAGCGGCAAGCCATTGAGGAGAGTCTGCGGCGCGCCTTGGAACGGC
>PMXH01000087.1 GCA_003165855.1 Acidobacteriaceae bacterium
GCGCGAGGCCGGTGTGCGGGTCGACGGAAATCTTTTTGTCTCGAACCGCGCCCAAGTGATTCTGCCCTACCATCGCATGATCGAGTTGGCTGCGGAGAACGCCCCCGGACGGGTGAAGATTGGCACCACCTCGCGCGGGATCGGTCCGGCGTATGAAGATAAGATGGGCCGCCGCGGACTTCGAGTTGCGGATCTGCTTGATCTGCAATTGCTGAAGAAGCACATCGACAACGCGGTGCGCGAAAAGAACATGATCGCGCACGCGCTCTTCAATTCCGAACCGCTCGACGCCGACAAGATGTACACGGAATATGCCGCGGCAGCCGAGAAGATCGCGCCTTTTGTATGCGACACGGCGGTCCTGCTAAACCAGGCGTTGGCCAGCGGTGAATCTATCCTCTTTGAAGGGGCGCAGGGCACGATGCTCGATATCGATCACGGGACTTACCCTTTTGTGACCTCTTCCAGCGCGACTTCGGGAGGCGCCGCGACCGGCACCGGCGTCGCGCCTAACGCGATCGAGTCCGTGATCGGGCTCACCAAGGCCTATTGCACGCGGGTCGGTGAAGGTCCGTTTCCCAGCGAGGAGAAGGGCGAGGCTGGCCAGCAATTGAGAGTGCGCGGCAACGAGTTTGGCGCAGTTACGGGGCGTCCGCGGCGCACCGGTTGGCTCGACTTGCCTCTGCTGCGCTACGCTGGCATGATTAACGGCATCTCCTGGCTGGTGGTGACCAAACTGGATGTGCTCGATGAGTTGGCGGAGATTCCGGTCTGCGTTGGCTACATTGTTGATGGGAAGAAGACCATGGAGATTCCGGCGCAAGCCAGCGGTTACGACAAGCTGGAGTGCATTTATCAGAAGTTGCCCGGCTGGCGAATCTCCACGCAAGGTGTGACTAAGTTCGACCAGTTACCCAAGCCGGCTCGCGAGTATCTGGCGTTCGTGGAGAAAGAGGCCGGAGCGAGGATTGGGTTGGTCTCAACCGGTCCGGACCGGGATCACACTATTTTTATGGAAGACTTCGTTACTGAGTTGAAGGCAGCCTCATCCCGCAAATAGAATTGACTTCCGTTTGGTCAGGCACTAAGACGACGTAAGGAGCGCACGATGGTGGTTTTGGCAGTTACCTGGATGGCGAAGGTTGGGCATGAAGCCGAGGTTACGGCATTGTTTGCAAAACTCACCGAGGAATCCCGCAAGGAGCCGGGGTGCGCGATGTATCAGGTCCACCGGCACAAGACTGAAGCTCGGCGCTTCTTCATCTACGAGCAGTATAAGGACGATGCCGCGCTCGAAGCGCATCGAAACGCGCCACACTTCTTGCAGTACGCCCGTAAGGATTTGCCAAAAATAGCGGATCGGGTGGAAGGACACTTGTACGAACCGCTAGGGTAGTTTTGTGTGGTGCGGCCGACTGGCCCGCGCTGCTCCGTTACTTCTTGTCAATCATTAACTCCCCGCCTGAAGCGTAGCTTTCCTTCGACACCTCCTGGAAAGCGATGGTGATGGCTTCCCTCCGTGCTCCAGCCTCCTCGACCAGTGCGTCGGTGATACGTTTCGCGATCTTGCGCTTCTGCTCGGCGGTGCGGCCTTGCAGCATCGTGATTTGGACCATCGGCATAAAAGAAGGCTCCTAGCTTCTGGCTCCTAGCTCTTCGAGCGGGAACGGAGGACTTTATTTTGCCAGTTCGTATCCCGCGAAGAAGAAGCTCAATTCGAAGCGCGCCGTATCCTCCGCGTCGGATCCGTGAATGGCGTTGTGCTCGATGCTCGACGCCCATTTCTTCCGGATCGTTCCTTCCTCGGCGCTGGCGGGGTTGGTGGCGCCCATCAGCTTGCGCAGGTCGGCAATGGCATTCTCTTTTTCCAGAGCCAGTGCCACGATCGATCCGCTCGACATGAAATCAGTGAGCGAGCCATAAAACGGACGGGTCGCATGCACGGCGTAAAACTGCTCCGCCTGGTGCTTTGAGATTTCCAGCATTTTCATGGCGAGAATGCGGAAGCCATTCTTCTCGAATTGTTCAATGATGTCGCCGACCGCGTTCTTGGCGACGGCGTCCGGTTTCACGATGGTAAGAGTGCGTTGTAGAGTCTTCATAAGTTGTCGTTAGTCGTTAGTCCTTAGTCGTTGGCTTGATGCTCTTTCTCGATGTTCTTTCTCGGTACTAGGTGCTTGCTCCTCGATACTAGACTTTCACTCCCAGTGCGGCTACAAGAGTCTCCCCAATGTCCGCCGGAGATCTTGCCACGCGAATACCGGCTGCTTCCATGGCCTTGATCTTCTCCGCAGCCGTTCCCTTGCCGCCGGAAATGATTGCTCCGGCATGGCCCATGCGTCGGCCCGGAGGCGCAGTCTGTCCGGCGATGAAGCCAACCACCGGTTTCTTCATGTGCGTCTTCACAAATTCCGCCGCAGTCTCCTCAGCGTCGCCGCCGATTTCGCCAATCATGATGACCGCTTCGGTTTCAGGATCGCGATTGAACAAGTCGAGCGCATCCAGGAAGTTTGTCCCAATAATCGGATCGCCGCCAATCCCAATCGCGGTGGACTGTCCAATGCCGCGCTGCGTAAGCTGGTGCACCGCCTCATAAGTGAGCGTGCCCGAGCGCGAAACAATGCCGATCGAACCTTCCTTATGAATCGACCCCGGCATAATGCCGATCTTGCACTTACCGGGCGAAATGATGCCTGGGCAGTTGGGGCCAATCAATCGCGAGCGCCGGTTCTGCAAAAATTCCCAGGCTTTCACCATGTCGAGTGTGGGAATGCCTTCGGTGATGCAGACGATAAGGTCGAGTTCCGCGTCGGCTGCCTCCATAATGGCGTCCGCCGCGAACGGCGGAGGAACAAAAATCACAGTGGTATCGGCGCCGGTTTTCTCCACGGCTTCATGCACCGTGTTAAAAATGGGCCAGCCTTCATGCGTGGTGCCGCCCTTGCCCGGCGTCACTCCGCCCACCACCTGCGTCCCATAAGCCGCGCAGGCCTTGGCATGGAAGGTGCCCTCGCGTCCCGTCAGGCCCTGCACCACCAATCGCGTCTTCTTATTAACTAGGATTGCCATAAGTATGATTCCTCACTACGTTTGCGACCATGATCGTCATGCTGAGATGGTAGCTCGCTTCCTTGCTCTACACTCCTCGCGCCGCGGCCACCACTTTGTCGGCCGCATCTTTCATGGTGTCGGTCACGAC